>JBDKKQ010000089.1:0-29021 GCA_039796015.1 Verrucomicrobiota bacterium | reverse complement strand
GGCTATGGCATGCGCTGGCGGGCCGAACGCCCGAGCCGCATCGGCGTCCTTTCAGTGGGTTATGGCGACGGCTATCCGCGACTCCGCAATCAAGGGCAGGCCCTCCTGCATGGACGCCGAGTCCCCATTGTGGGCGGCGTCACCATGGACGCCCTCATGATTGATCTCGCCGATGTCCCCGAGGCGCAGGTGGGTAATGAAGCGGTCCTGCTCGGCATGCAAGGCACCGACTGCATCACGGTTCAGGAACTAGCCCGACTGAGCGGCACGGTCACCTACGACGTGCTGGCGGGTTTTCGGGCCCGCCTGCCGCGCGTCTATTGTCCGCAGGTGTAGGTGTCGGTGGGGCTTCCACCTCACTTCATATCCACCCAAGCGCTCGCGGCGGAGACCGGGTCGGCCCGTTCTTCGAGTGAGGCAAGAAACACTCGAGCCTGTCGGGTGACCTTGCCAGAAAACCACTCCTTACCGTTGGCGACGACCCGCACTGGGCGATCCAGATCGAGCAACCGATCCGACAAACGCAGGCGGAAGCTAGACGGCACTTGCCCCTCCAACTGAATCTCTTGTCCCTGCACCGAGGCCACAATCTTGGCGCGCTCCTGAAGGGTAATTTCGGCAGGTACTTGGAGCCAATAGAAGCGGCGTTGGACCACATCGTCCTGTTGCCAGACGATTTTTTTAGGCCAGGCATTGCGAACAAAACCCGCCATCCAGGGAACTGCTTCGGCGTCCTTACGGTTCATCCAATGGCCCAATCCCTCGTAGATCTTTACCTGATGGATGTACCCGCCGGAATCCTCGCGGGCTAGCCGGTCGAGTTCGGCCCCACGTTCAGCGGCGATACGGTTACGGTTGTAGGCCGCATCGTTGCCACCCATAAAGATAGCAAAGGGCAAATTTCGAAGTCCCAGAAGCGATGCCTCATTGGGATGCCCAGCCATCATGGAGGCGGCCGCAAACCGATCGGCCATGCGAGGGGCCAACTGCCAGACGCCGTCGCCGCCGGCTGAATAACCCATCAAATAAACCCGATCCGGACTCACCCCACGCACCGCGACATAGTCGTCGATGAGGCGCTGGAACATCGGATCGATGTGTCCCTCATGCCACAAATTCCAAGAATCCGTGGGAGCCCGAGGAGCGATGTAGAATCCCTCGCTGGGCTCGTACAGGCGAATCTGGTTCTGCCACTGTTGGTCGTTTACCGCCTTGGGTGCCCCACCGCCCCCGTGCATGGAAATCCACAGGCTTCGCTGACCGGCCGGTGCCTTGCCAAACTCCTTCTCTAACCACCGGAGTGTTTTACCCTCGAGCACCAACTCCTTTTTTTCGAGCTCGGGAGTCCGCTCAGCCACCAATTCCGCCATGCGGTCGGCCGCCACCATGGGCAGCATGCGCTCGGCCTCGGTCTTCGACAGCGCCTGGGACAACACCTGAGCCTCCGCCGGACGCCGGTTGGACGGCAAATCCAGCCACTCACGCAGCGCATCTACAGCGGCCGAGGCGGGGGTCAACTCGGGCCAGCGGGCGTCGACTGTCGATTCTCCTGAAGTCAGAGGACCAAAAGACATCTCCCGCACCTCGGTGCCGACGGTGAAGCGAAGCCAACCTTGCGCTCCCGGAGCCAGACTGAAGCGGGGCATATCGTTCAGGTCGGCTGTGCCGGACTTGGTGTCAGCCAGAGCGCACGACCGGCGCACGCCATCGAGCACACACACCTTGGCCGAGAGTCGAGTTCCGCCGGAACGGTCCCACAAGCGGACTCCGAGCGCGGCGATCTCGACCGGCGCAGCATCCGTCTTAGCATACCGCGCGGTGACGTTGACTGCTGCGACGTCTGTGCTGTTGCGGGCCCACACCATCGGAAAGGACGACCCCTCGCGCTTCCAGGAGGTGGCATAAATGGAATGGCGAGGTTCGTTGGCCCGAGCCTTTGAGGCGTCTCCAACAAACCATCCCCGATCCAATCCGCCGGCGTCATACTCGTCAGCCCCGGCGAAATGCCAGTCGCCATCCCAAATCTCCACCCACGTATGGTTTCCCCGTTCATTGGTCCACATCGGGGTTCCCACGGCCCGGGCCGGAATGCCCACCGATCGACACGCTTCGACGAGAATGATGGACAAGCCAGTGCACGTCGCTTTGCTGAGGGCCTTGGATTCCTTCAGGCTTTGATTAGGGCGCTTGCGTCCGGTGTTGTAGTGAACGTTGACTAACTTGAAGAGCTGTCGGTTGAGAGCCTGTGCCGCTTCGCTGGCCGAATGAGCGTCTTTTACAAGATCCCGCGACAAGGCCAACAACTCGGCGCGCCATGGGTCCCGGGGTTCGTCGAAAACCGCGTACGGCAATACGTCATTCAAAAACACGGCCTCGGGCACCTGGGTGGCCCAGGGAAATTCTTTCCGGGCCCGGAAGGCCAAATCAAGATTCTCCAGCAGGAACTCGTTGCTGAGATTCAATCGGTCGCTCTCGGTCATGTGTTCAGCCAGAAAGCGGGCCGCACTCTCACCGGCAGCCCCGTGCCGATCTTGAGCCAATCGGACAAAGTCTGGGATCGAGGCGGACCAGGCCGTCCACCCGAGTGCAAAGAGCACGGACATGAAACGAATCACACGCATGGGTTCACCTTGCACCAACTCTCCAGCCCGGGTCAAAGCACCTCCACCGATGCATCGCACCGCCAGAAACACGCACCCATAAATAAAACGGAGCGGGAACAATTCAATGGGATCCGTCGTTCTGGCTCAGGCTTGTTTTTAAGAGGGACATGAAACTTTCTGCTGGTCTGACTTTTGCAAGGGGTTCCATCGTCTGAAGAGCCGTGGAACATTGCCGATTGTCAAAACCGGGCCGCCTCTGTGGGTGGATTGCGCTGGCCGCTCAGGCTTGGTGCCTGTGTCTCATGTTGGCAGCAGACCCAACGGGCGGCCCTGATTTCTCCACCGAGGTCCGACCGATCCTCTCCCAGCATTGCTTCAAATGCCACGGACCCGACGACCAGTCGCGCAAGAGCAACCTGCGTCTTGATGTCCGCGATGCGGCCCTCCAACCCGCCAAATCTGGCGCGGTGGCACTGGTTCCCGGCAAACCCCACTCCAGCGAGCTCGTAACTCGGATTCATTCCCGAGATCCGGACGAGGTAATGCCACCGCCGAGCACCCGGCAGCCGCTAACGGACAAAGAAAAGAAGACCCTAGAGGCTTGGATCGCCGCTGGTGCCGAGTACGTCCCCCACTGGGCCTTCCAGCGACCCAAATTTGTAACACCTCCCCAAGTCGATAACGCCCCATGGGCGCGCAATCCGATCGATCAGTTCGTGCTCCAACGATTGCAGCAACACGGAGTTGCTCCTTCCGAAGCGGCCGACCCGCACGCCCTGGCACGCCGCGTCTCGCTCGACCTAACAGGCCTGCCTCCCACCCCCGCCGAAGTAGAAGCCTTTTTGAAGGACCCCAGTGACGCAGGCTATGAACACTGGGTGGATCAGCTCTTGGCTTCCCCTCGCTACGGTGAACGTTGGGGCCGACGCTGGATGGATCTGGCGCGCTACGCCGACACCAACGGGTACGAAAAGGATCGCACCCGAAGCATCTGGCCTTGGCGCGATTGGGTAATCCGCTCTCTCAATGCCGACATGCCCTTCGACCAGTTCACCCTGGAACAACTCGCGGGGGATCTCCTGCCCAATGCCACGCCGGACCAGCGCATCGCCACCGGATTCCACCGGAACACCATGCTCAATGAAGAGGGCGGGATCGATCCGCTGGAGTTCCGCTTCCATGCCATGACCGATCGGGTAGCCACCACTGGCACCACGTGGTTGGGGCTCACCGTCGGGTGTGCCCAATGCCACACCCACAAATACGACCCAATCCCGCACCGGGAGTATTATCAGTTGATGGCCTTCCTGAACAATGCCGACGAACCCGACATGGACCTCGTGGAGCCTTCTGAAGAGGCGCGCCATCAGGCCCAATTGGCCGAAGCAGAAGCCCTGACAGCAACCTTGGCAGAGCGGTTCCCGATCGAAGAAACCGTGTGGTTCACTCCCACCCTAATCGAGGCCCGGTCCCTGAAGGGATCGCCCGTGAGCGCTCTCAAAGATCACTCAGCCCTCTTCACCGGGACGCCGCCAGACACCGACACCCTCACCCTCGTCGTGACCACGCGGGACACCCACGTCGACCGACTCCGCTTGGAAACCCTGCTCGACGAAGCTCTCCCCAAAAAAGGGCCCGGACGCGTGGCTCATGGAAACTTTGTCCTGAGTGAACTGCGGATTACGGCCGCGCCGCTGGATGCCCCGGATCAGGTTCAGAAGATCGCTCTGGCCCATGCCCAATCCGACGCGGAGCAGTCGGGCTTTCCGGCAGCCAATGCCATTGATGACCAACTCCAGACGGGTTGGGCTGTCGACGTGGGGGGCGATCGGCTTAACCGGGAACACCACCTCAGTGTCCAGTTTCAGAAGGAGATCGCCTTCCCCTCGGGCATCCGCTTCGAAATTACTCTGGAACACCAGCAGGCCGCTCAACACCTGATCGGCCGTCCCCGGATTCGCTTGGGCCGACCGACCTCCGATCCGCGCCCCCTGGCGGAACGGCGCAAGGCCGCTGCAGAGGCTGCATTCCAAAAATGGCTCGGCAACGCGCGAGAGACGGCCATTCGTTGGACTCCCCTACGTCCCACGGCCGCGACCTCCAACCTCCCGCTCCTGACCGTCCAAGAAGACGCCTCGGTCTTTGCCAGCGGCGACATCAGCAAGAGTGACACCTACCAACTCACTTTTACCGCGCCGCCCGAACCCATCACCGCCGTCCGATTGGAAGTTCTGCCCGATCCGCGACTGCCCAAGAACGGGCCGGGCCTGGCCTATTATGAAGGTCCAAAGGGAGATTTCTTCTTGGGCGAACTGAGCCTCAGCGCCGGCGGCCAACCCGTCCGCTGGAAGTCCTCCTCGCAAAGCTTCGGTAAGAACGCCTTCGGGTCTGAGGCCACGGCGGCGTTGGCCGTCGATGGTGACCCGCAAACCGGTTGGTCCACCGCGGGTCGTGAGGGCCAGCGGCATGAGGCGGTCTTTATTCCCGAGACGCCGATCCTCGGTAAAGCCGACCTCAAGCTTTCCCTGCTCTTCGGGCGGCACTACGCCTGTTCTCTGGGACGTTTCCGGATTTCGGTCACCACCCGCCCGGGTGGCGCCTCCGCGCGGGATCTGCCCGCAGAACTTGAACCCTTGCTCATCGCGCCGGACGCCTCGCTGGCCGAATCTCAGAGAGCCCGACTCCGCCGTCACTTCCTCTTGACCACTCCAGAACTGGCCGAGTCGCAGAAACGCATCGCCCAACTGCGACAACCCCTGACTCCGAAGACCACCCTAGTCTTACAGGAGCGCCCACCGGAGAACCCTCGCCCCACCTTCCTCCACCGCCGCGGAGAATACCTTCAGCCCGCCGAACGCGTAGAACCCGGTGTCCTCTCGGTCATCTCCCCATTTCCGGCCGAGCTACCCCGCAACCGCCTCGGCCTAGCACGGTGGCTCGTGTCCACCAACAATCCCCTGACGGCGCGAGTCACCGTCAATCGCCAGTGGCAGGCCTTCTTCGGCAAGGGTTTGGTTCGAACCACAGAGGACTTCGGCTATCAAGGAGAGAGCCCCAGCCATCCCGAGCTGCTCGATTGGTTGGCCATGGATTTCATGCGAAACGGTTGGTCTCTCAAGCGACTTCATAAGCAAATCGCCCTGAGCGCCACCTACCGGCAGTCCTCGCGAACCCGGCCAGACTCACTGGCCCACGACCCAGACAATCGCTGGCTCTCCCGCGGACCCTCGGTTCGCCTCGATGCGGAGGTCATCCGCGATGCCGCTCTCAAGGCCAGCGGGCTGCTCTCGGACACCATGGGTGGGCCTGGGGTGTACCCGCCCCAGCCTTCCGGGGTCATGGAGGCCGCGTGGGGCGGATCGTCTTGGCCAACTAGCGAGGGCCAGAACCGCTACCGTCGCAGCCTCTACACCTTCGCCAAGCGGACGGCTCCCTTTGCCCTGTTCAATACCTTCGATGCCCCCACCGGTGAATCTTGCATCGCCCGGCGCGAAACCTCCAACACCCCCTTGCAGGCGCTCACTCTGCTCAATGACGTCTTCTTTATTGAGGTCTCACAAGCCATGGGGCGAGACCTAGCCCGTCAATCCGGAACGGTTTCCCAACGCATCCAGAACGCATTTCAACGCTGCATGACTCGCCCCCCAACCGAAACCGAGCTTCATGCCCTCGAAACTTTTTGGAAAACCCAACTCCTGCGTTTCCAGGCTCATGAGTTGGATGCGGCGGCGGTGGCCGGACCCGGTGAGGGTTCTTCCATTGAGGAACGCGCCGCCTGGTCGGCCCTATCACGGGCCCTGTTCAACCTCGATGAAATGATCACCAAGGGCTGAAAACTCATCCCCACCCTCTCATGAATCCTTTGAACCTTCACCCGCATCACGTCAGCCGACGGCATTTCTTCAAAGACTGCGGCGTGGGCTTGGGCAAGATCGCCTTGGCCGGATTGCTGACCGATCGCTGGGGCAATCGGCTCTCGGCCTCGCCTCTGGCAGGCACCTCGGCCACGACGGCAAAATCTCCGCATTTTCCCGGCCGGGCCAAGCGGGTCATCCACCTCTTCATGGGTGGGGCTCCCAGTCAGCTAGAACTCTTCGATTTCAAACCGGAGTTAGCGAAGCTGGAGGGGCGCCCGCTTCCGCCCTCGGTCATCGGCGGCCAGCGCTATGCCTTCATTCGGCCCGATGCCGCAGTGCTGGGCCCCCGCTTTAAGTTCGCCCGTCACGGCCAATCCGGAACCGAAATCTCGGAGGTCCTCCCGCATCTGGGGAAGATCGTCGATGACATCTGCCTGATTCGTTCGGTACGCACCGACCAATTCAACCACGCTCCAGCGCAGATTTTCTTCAACACCGGATTCTCCCAACCCGGCCGCCCAAGCCTAGGATCCTGGGTGCTCTACGGTCTCGGGTCCGAGTCCCAGAATTTGCCAGCTTTCGTCGTCATGAGCACTGGGGGCGGACTGAGCGGAGGGGCGGCTCTCTGGTCCAGCGGGTTCCTTCCGACGGTCCACACCGGGGTGCGCCTGCGCAACCAAGGCCCGCCCATCCTGAACGTCGACAACCCAGCCGGCATCGACACCCGTCTCCAGCGTGACACGCTCGACCTCGTCGCCGATTTAAACCAAAAGCGATTGGGCACCGTGGGAGATCCGGAAATCGCCACCCGAATCGCCTCCTACGAAATGGCGTTCCGGCTCCAAACTTCAGCCCCAGAACTCATGGACTTGCGCGGGGAATCCCCGGAGACCTTGAAGATGTACGGGTGCGACCCAGCCAAGCCCTCCTTCGCTCGAGCGTGTCTGCTGGCCCGGCGAATGATCGAGCGCGGAGTCCGCTTCGTGAACTTGTACCACGAAGGCTGGGACGCCCACTCCGACGTGGTCGGCAATGTCCGCAGCAATGCAGCGATCACCGACCAGGCCAGCGCTGCGTTGGTGCTCGATCTGAAGCAGCGGGGATTGTTGGACGACACACTGGTGATCTGGGGTGGTGAGTTTGGTCGCACTCCGATGGTCGAATCCAACCCGGCTCTGGGTCGGAGCCAGGGACGAGATCATCACCCGCAAGCCTACAGTGTTTGGATGGCCGGTGGTGGCATCCGGGCCGGCATGAGCCATGGGGCCACCGACGACTTAGGCTTCCACGTGGTTGAAAACCCAGTCCATGTGCATGACCTCCAAGCCACCATCCTGCACTGCCTCGGCTTCGACCACGAGAAGCTGACCTTCCACAACGCCGGCCGCGATTTCCGTCTCACCGATGTCCACGGGCAAGTGGTGCGGAATATCTTGGCCTAGCATCGAGCGCCCAGAAGCACCCGAGAGTTGGTGGCCCAGCACGGTTGATGGAGGCAGTGGCGTGAGAACCAACGCCACCGCCTCAACCCGAAACGAACTTCCCTCAAGAATCGGTGTTACCGATAAACCGCCGGTTCGGCACCGATGGTCCCGGTGAGTTCTCCGACGCGCTGTTCGGAGCGACTGCGCTCCAGCATCACACGGGCGTAGGACCTTCGTTCGTGTAAACCCAGCCGCTCCGCTTCCTGCTCATACTCCGTGCGACTGATCAACCGATCGATGTAGGTGACCATGGTGTTCCAGTGACGCACTTCCAACTCGCGCCGCATCTCCAACCGGGCGCGGTACCAAGGACTCTCGAGGACACTCTCCCGGTTGAACATCGCTCGGAAGGCCGGATCCTCGAGGCGAAGTCCTTCGCTGGATCCATCACGCATGATGTGGAGAAGCGCCTGGAGTGGTGGAACGGCCTGTTGAATGGAACCGTCGTCGAAGTAATGCTGCGCCACTCGTCGGTGAGTCGCCGCAATGTTGTCCACCGAATCGGCATATTGGGCCGCATCCTGCAGCTCAGGTCGCAACATGCTCTCAACCAAGACGGCATGGGGATGGTTAAAAACACGCCCCAAGAAATCGTTCACGAACTTCAGTGTGACTCGCCACCCCAAGCGACTGGCCGGGACGGTCCGCCCCTCGTGGGTGAAATCCGACACGCGCTCCAGATAGCCATTGGCGATGAGGAACGCCGGATCCCGCTCAGTGACGCCCATCCGACACCAGACCTCCGGCACGAGCAGGCTGACATCATGATCCACGCGGGTCTTGGGCCCGAGATATCCGGCACTCGTCAAGAAAACCGGATTAGCGGAGACGGCTAAACTGACGAAGGCCGCATTGAGATCATAAATGGGCGGTAGGGCGTTGAAAGGCCCCTTGGTCAAGGCTCCCTCGCTGCCGGCCCCGGTCGTCGACGGAGATTTGCCAGTCATGCTGGAGATGAACTCCATGAATGCCTCCGGCAACTCCATGTGGTGGATGGGCCCATAGCACGCCAGCGGCCGCACTCCAGGTTCCGCCGGGTTGTTCCGACGACCAGCCAAGACCGCATGCACCGGCGTGTACACCGGACGATCGGTCGCCAAGCGACGTGCCAATCGAGCCGACATGGTCGTGAGATGACGTCCCAGGTTATCGAGGAGATCGGGACGCGTCTGAAGGTACCGCGGGTTCTTAGAGGGTTTGCCGTCCACCAATCGAGGATGAGACGTAACCACGATCCATTCGGGGGAACCATCGCCCGGCTCTGAGGCCGCGGCCGCTTCGATCAGCGCCCGCATCGGCGCAGTGTATTGATTCAGTCCGATAGCATCATCGACCAACTCTCTGGCCTGCTTGCGTGAGATGGGTTCGTAGTTGCTAAAGAAACATCCGCCCGCCGCAAAGTCCGCTTCAGCCGCTTTGTCATACCCGCGATGAATGGCGTCGTCTGGCCGCTGGAAAAGTCGAAACTCGGTGTTCTGAACAAATTTGAGCGACGGATAAACACTTTGCGGGTCCAGGCCTGGCAACTGGCTTCGCGGCACGGTCACACTGGCCGTGATGTCGTCCTCCATCTGAAGCTTGAAGGCAGGCAGGTAATCCTTCCGGAGACCGAACGTGCGCCAGGCTCCATCGTCGTCATAACCCACCCGAAGAAATTGTGTCACCAGACGCTTACGCCCCAGCCGCAGCTCATTGGCGGGGGTGCCGTTGATGACATCGACGCTGAACTGCGAGCGCCAATCCTCTCCCCAGGAGGGTTGCCAAAAGCGTTTCACGACGAGCACCAATTCCCGGATGTGCGGCGGCACAGAACCAATCCAGGCATTGTGTTCATCGGAAAAATCCTCACCCGGCGTCAGGAGCTTGATGACAGAACCCAGAGTTCGACTCGGACTGAGAACAGGCCGCTGGTCCACACCATTGCGGGTGGGATCGCGGAACCGTTGGGAAAAGTCGCGAGCCACGATGATAGCCACTCGGTCGAAATCCTGCGCCAAGTCTGCGACGAAGACCGAACCGAAGAGGATGGCGTCGGTGATGGGCTTAGAGATCTCGCTCTTGCCGCCGCCGGAGACCGTGCAGGGCTTGTGACACAGGGTTCCCTCCGGGCGGGTTCCGACTAGGCGCCAAGCCCGCGCCGCCATGGCCGGCGGCTCCAGATGCACCCGGAATCCGCTGGGCAAGAGGTAGTGATGGTCCCGCCGGAGTCGGATTGACTGAGTTTTGCCGGCCTCATCCCATCGAACCGTCAGGGACTCGATTTCGAAGCGGGCATTCTCCGGAACGTAGACCACCGTGGGAAATTGCCGGTCCACGGCATGACCTTCGGGCTGAAGGTTCAGTGCATCCGGAATTAACCGGGTGACTTCCGAGAAACTGTACGGGAAATCAGCGCGGTGCTGTTGGGCGTCGTATTCACTGCCCAGATCGTGATTAGCGAAGACCAAGGCTCCGCCGGCGTGCTCTTCCTCGACCATTCCGAAGAGGTTGGCCGCAAAACTAATTTGGGTTTTGACCTCTTTTTTGCAGTAACCGAAGTAGTTATCCGAGATGAGCGTCACGATGACCCCGGAGGCATCCCGCGCGGTCAGTTTGAAGGCGTTTCCGTCGTTATAGAGCTCTTGCGGGTCGCTCCAGCACATGCCGTCTCGACGCTGACGCTCGCTGGCCTCGTCCCGATGCGGAAGTCCGACTTCTTTTTTGGTGAGCCCATTGAGGTGCGGAGCCAAAATCACGCATCCGGTATGTCCACTCCAATGCTCGGCATCGAGAGATGCGTCATTTTCTGGGAGCAACGGGTCTCCGGCATTGCCGAAGATGCTCTCGACGAAGTCGAGGTTGGCCACCAGTGATCCGGGGACAAAGAAGCGGATCTCCATGCTCTTGAGGGGCATCACACCCGGAACCTCCGGGCAGACGACCGGGCGAATGAGCAGAGAAACCATACACGGAGCCGGCGTGGCCCCAGACGCCGTGAACGGCAGTTGCAGAAGTTCCTCAGGCGGATGAAGCGCGCGGGCTAGAAGGTCGGCAAAAACCGTCTTAGGGACACCCTTCTTGTCATCAGGAATGGGCAACCCACCCTCGGTAACATGGAAGATGCCGGAGGTAGTGCGTCGATCCGATTTCGGATTGTGAAGAATCCCGTTGCGCAACCGATAGCTGCGCAGCCTCGGCGAGGCGACTTCGTCTTTGTCGGGCGGCAGAGACAAGATCCGGGCCAAGCCATACTGATCCAAGACGAAGGTGTTCCGCGGCAATTCCTGAGGGGCGGCCGTGTCCGACAAATAGTCGTGGATGAAGTTGTTAATCCTTCGATCCACCGGACTGGCATAACGAGAAAGCAGTCGGTCCTTCTCGCGGCCCTGAGCGATAAAGCTCTCGAGCAGTGAGTCCAGCGCCTGAGTTTCACCGCGCAGCGGAACGCCTGTCAGGCCTAACTCGGCCAGTTTCAGGTTGATGTGCCGATGGAGTTCGGTGGGGTTGGGTGGATTCAGTCCAATGGAACGGGTCATGACCTAGGGGAGGCGGGTTTGGGTGAGCCGCCTCTGAAAGTCTTAACCCGGAATGACTCGCCTTCAAGTCTCGAGAACGGATCGGATCCAGTCGCAGAACCCCTCCCCATTTTCAGACAAACTCTTCGCCGGACCGATTCAGTTGAGAGGAAAGGGATGGCGTGGCGAATTCTTTCGTAAAACGAGGCGAGAGTGAGGAGCGGGCCAATTGAAGGCCCATGGTTAAGGCCCATGGTTGAGGCCTATAACGAGCGAACAACGAAGTTCTTGCGGAAGAAGGCGCAGCCAGCACGACCGATCCAGTTGAAATGGTTCCGGATCTAAGATCAGAGGCTCGCTCCATCGGCGGCGTCGGGACCCTCGCGGCGAACGCGGGCGGACACCTCCAGAGCAAGAAAGTAGGCGCTGGCCTCGGCCAGATCTAAACTCCAACGACGCGCCAACAACGCGACTCTCTCGGCATTCTGCTGTTCGGACGGACCTCCGCAAATACCGGGTCCTTCGACGGCTTCCCCGTAATCGTGGCAGGTGAGGCCCAAGAGTCGTTCGTCCAAAGTCCAGTCCCCCTGATTCCACAAGGTCTCACTGGCCCAGGCATAAGCCCGAACCACGTTGCCCTCCCGGAGCCAAGCCCAAGCATGATGATTGAGAACTCGGTCGGCGGAGAAAAATTGAACTTCGCCGACCTCTCGGCTCAGGCGAGAGAGAAACCGGTAGAGTTGATCGATATCCGCGGCGGGATCCGGGATGGCAGCACCGACCACCAGGGACCAACCGCGCCAAGGTGGTGAAATGAAGATTACCCGTTCACGGAACCGGACCAGAGCTTCGGACCATGGAGAACCCTCCCCAGGCTCGGTCTGCAGCATTTCGCGAAGAAACGCGGTGTTGGAGCTGCGGATAGCCAACCAGCGGTTGGGCAATGGCAAGGTCAGGGCGGATCGACTGGAACCAACGAGGGGCGTGAGTGGATCCATCCAACGTTGGGTCATCCGCAGTGCCCGAAGGTGGCGCCGATACAACGTGGCAAAGACAACGGCAATGCCGATCACCATACCGAAGCTGACCAACAGCCCGATCGCCAAACCATTCATGACCGTGGGATTCATCGCGTTGCCCCCAAAACAGTGGGCACTATAAAAAACACCCAGCCGGTCGATTAGCAAATGCGATCTGAGCGCTGGGTGATTTTCTAGTCGCTTGCCCAGAGGGGGCCCGCTGAACGGACGATGATTAACCCACTAGGGGACAGACCTCTGAGGGATCAACGGTGGGAGTGCTTTTGGCGGAGGGTTTGAACAGCAACCTGGACCTGCCAACCAGAGCCTTCTAGGGCGGTCCGGGCAACTTCGGGGGCGACGCGGGTCAATTCTTGGACGATGCGGAGAGCCCGATCGCGCAGTTTTACGTTGGAGGGGTTGAGGTCGATCATCAGGTTTTCCTCGACCTTGCCGAGGCGAACCATGGTGAGGGTGCTGAGGATGTTCAGGACAAGTTTGGTGGCAGTGCCCGCCTTAAGTCGGGTCGATCCGGTGAGCACCTCAGGGCCGACGTCGATGGCCAGGACAACATCCGGGCGGAGGCTTCGGGTGAATTTTAGGTTCGGATTAAAGCAGAGCAACGCCGTTCGAGCTCCGGCTTCACGGGCGGCGGCCAATCCTCCCCAGACATAAGGGGTCCTTCCAGAGGCAGCGATGCCCACCACCACATCCTTTGAGGAAACCTGACGGAGACGAAGGGCTTCATACCCTGCCCCGGCGTCGTCTTCAGCGCCTTCCACCGAAGTGTGCAGAGCCTTCTCGCCGCCAGCCATAATACCCTGAACCCACTCGGGCGGAGTCCGAAAGGTGGGCGGACATTCGCTAGCGTCCAAGACTCCCAGGCGGCCGCTGGTGCCGGCGCCCAGATAAATCAACCGTCCTCCGCTGCGAATGGCAGCCTCGGCAAGGCGGATCAATCGTGCCAAGGCCACCTGGTGCCGGCCGATGATCTCGGGGACCTGTGAGTCTTCAGACACCATCAAGTCGATGGCCTTGCTCACAGGCATACGGTCAAGATGCCGGGAACGCGGGTTCCGCAGCTCCGTCGGGGAAACCCCCGTCGCTTCGGGACGCGGGACGGGTGGAGGGACCGCCACACCCGGGCTTAGGACTGTGGGCGCCTCCGAGCGTTCGCCTGAGGCCAAGGCCTGCTCAGCGAGGACCACCGCACCCCAGGCCGATTCCCGTTCCAAGGATCGGATCACCGACTGGGGTCGCACCGCCCGAAGAACGCTCTCGATGTGCGGGAGCCATCGCGGTTGACGCAAGAAGACACTGCCCGCCAACACAAAGTCCACCCGCGCCTTGCCAGTCCGGTCTAATCGTCCCGCACAGACCAAGGCCAACTCAAGCAACTCGCCGAGGCATCGCTCGATGACTTGATGAGCTCTCAAGTCGCCGTGGGCGGCCGCCGCGAACACCTCCGGCGCCAAAGCGGCGACCTCACGCTTGGAAGCCGACTGCATCCAGCCCACCCAGGCTTCGGGGTCTTTGAGGCCAGAAGCCTTGAGAAGTCGGCGACCGAGGGCACCGATACGACCGGTCTGTTCGAGCTGACGGATGGCCTCACGCAATCCGGCGTAAGCGATGGCAAAACCGCTGCCCTGATCTCCCAAATGGTGTCCCCATCCGCCGGCCTTGGCCGTCACTCCCCGCCGATTCCGGCCAAAGCAGCAAGATCCCGTGCCGCTCAAGAGGATTACCCGTGCATCCACCGGATTTGTGGCATCCAAAGAGGCTGCCTCAAGCGCGCTCACCAGGTCATGATCGACGCGGACCGGCACGGATGGCCAGACCCTCGCCACGCAGGCGCGCAACCGTTGCCGATCTTCTTCGGTCCTCACTCCAGCCATGCCGATGCCGATGGCCACGGGTTCCGGCAGACGGGATTTCAGGGAGTCGAAGTGGGACTGCAAATCCAAGTCCGAAGTCAGTCGTAAATTAGCCGGTCCAGATTCGATTCGAGCCAACGACGCTCTACTTCCCACTGCCGCAGCCAGAGCCACGGTGCGGGTGCCGCCACATTCGATACCGATTACCGTTTTGGACTCCGGATCCGTCATGAGGTGAATTGGAAGACCGGGGCGCCTCAGGACAAAAGCGCAAAGCGCGACGAACTGCGCGTCCAGCGCTCGAACCGCGGCCGGTCCGGAGTTGGCATTCCAGCCGTCTGAGAACAACATCTCTCGATGAAGAAGAGTGTGCGCGATCTGCCGATGTCCCGACCGCCGTTGGAGCGGATGATGCGCATCCACACCGCCATCGCATCGGGCAAACATCCCAATGCTTCATTCCTCAGCCGCGAGTTTGAGGTGAGCACCAAGACCATCCAGCGGGATATCGATTTCATGCGCGACCGCATGGGTTTGCCTATCGACTACAGTGCTCAGCGTTATGGATTCTACTACACCGAACCGGTGGATTCATTCCCGACCCTACAAATCACGGAGGGAGAGCTCTTCGCGTTGGTGGTCGCTGAGAAGGCGCTTCAGCAATACCGCGGCACCCCTTTCGAAAAACGCCTCCTGACCGCTTTCAAGAAACTCGAGCGTTCACTTCCGGACACCGTCTCTCTGAATCTGGCTGAATGGACGCAGACCATTTCCTTCCGAACCACCGCTGAGCCCAACGTGGACCTCGGAATCATTGATCGGCTGGCCCAGGCCGCCGCCGCCGGCAAGACCCTTCGCCTGACCTACCGCAAGCCCGGGGCGGCCCTCGAGGAGCGCACCGTAGATCCCTACCACATCGGCAATGTGAACGGAGACTGGTACCTTTTCGCGCACGACCATCTCCGAAAGGCCATCCGAACGTTTGTGCCTTCTCGGATAGCCGAAGCCGAACCGACCGGAAAGACCTTCCAGCGCCCCGCAAAATTCGCACTAGAACGGCATTTGAGCGACAGCTTCGGCGTGTACTCGCGCACCGGAGACTTCGAAGTCCGCATTTGCTTCACGCGGGCCGTGGCCGACTACATTCGCGAGAAGCGGTGGCATCCCTCGCAGACGCTGACTGAACTCCCCGACCGAGGGGTGGAGCTCCATCTCCGGCTCGGAAGCCTTGAGGAAATTAGCCGATGGATCTTGGGTTGGGGAGCCCAAGCCACCGTGCTCAGTCCGCCCGAGTTGGTAACCATCCTCCGCGAGACTGCTCAGGCCCTCGTGAAGAATTATCCCAAAGTCCCAAAGCCGTGAGAGCCCTGGCGGAAGGTAGATTCCCTTCCGAACCGGCCATTTAAAGTTTCGAAACCTTGGCTACGAGCTTCGCGGCATCAGCAGCCCGCCATAAGTACCAGGCCGCGGTCGTTCGAAACGGACGCCAGCGTTCACCCAAGGCCAACAACTCCTTCGGCCGAGGTTGAACCTCGTGCCCATAGGTCACACGGAACCCCTCCCGAACGCCGAAGTCGTCGACCGGCAGAACGTCCGGCCGCCCCAACTTGAAGATAAGCAGCATTTCAACGGTCCACCGCCCGACCCCGCGGCAAGCGGTGAGTCGATCGACAATCTCCTCGTCGGAAAGCGTGCGGATTTTCCGCGAACTGGGCACGGTGCCATCGATGGCCTTGGCGGCGATATCTCGGATGGCGGCCGCCTTAGAGCCCGAGAAGCCGAAGGATCGCAAGTCTCCATCCGTGACCGACTCCAAGTCTTCGGGCCGAGGGAATCGGCGGCCGGGGAATCGCGCCAGAAACCGTCCCAAAATACTTTCAGCCGCCTTGCCGTGCAGCTGCTGGTGGGCCACGGCCCGGACTAGCGACTCGAACGGAGTTCGCTGAGGCTCTGGATTCAAGGTGCAGGCACCGATTTTTTCGATAAGGCCACCCATGACGAAATCTGATTCAGCGAGGTGTCGCAGGGCTTCAGGAGTCATAGCGAGCGCACTGTAACTCGATCACCGCTGGCCACCCAGGCGCTGAACTTCATTCGAAACAGAAGTGATTTTTTCCACATCCCGCATGTCGCGAGCGAACTGCAATTGACGGATGCGCAGCTCCTGACGGTCAACATCCGGAGGCGACGTGACAATGAGTTGTTCCAGACACCGGTACGCCTCGGCCGGCTGCCCGAGCACCCGATGGGCTTCGATACTGTCCAGCAGCAGGCGTCGGCGCTGCATCGGTGTGGCGTTGGTCAGACCCAGGGCCGTGTCATACCACTCCAAAGCCCTGCGAACCCGGATGCCTGACCAGTAAAGACGTCCTATTTTTTCGGCCACGACCGCATGATTAGTAGCCCAGCGCTGCCCCTCGAGCTGGTCGCGTACTGCTTCCACCGGGCGGCCCGCCATGACTTGAAGGTTGGCGTTGCGGACCAGCGCGTAGGCCGTCGACGGATCGTTGGCAGCATCCAGGCGTTTGCCATCGTCGGCCAGCAGGCGACCGAAGGGCCGGTACAACGGATCGCCCACTACCACTGTCTGCCACGACAGCACCGGGTGCGCCGCGGTTGCCGCCTCGCCCAGGGTCATCCCGACGTATCCCCAACGCTCGAGGAACATGGCCGGATTGGGGGTGAACTCCAAATAAGGCTCAGCCACACAACCCATGGTGGCGGTGGCTCCGCGGGCTAGGAGCGGGCCCACCCAGTTTTCGGAGGCCGATCTAAGGTTGGCCGCGCTGAAGGAATGCAAGTGGTAGGCGAAGGCTCCAGGGAGGAATTCGACGCTGGCCCGGTAGAACGGTCCAGTCACCCCACTGTCGTACCAACCCACATAGAGGGCCACCTGACTGAGAGGATACCCGACTCCCAAGCTCGCGGGTTGATTGTCGACGAAGGTCTCGAATCCCAGCCGTTTGGCGGCTACCGCTGCATTGGTAATCATCCGGTCGCCCCACCAATAGGGCCCGTTGGTAATGGCTCGCAGATCGATGTAGGCGTGCCCCCACAATCCCCGAGACTCGGCCTCCAGCGCCTTGTCCACCAGGCCCCGAGCGATCTCCGGCGTGGGCCCGTCCAACCGCGTCACCATAAAGACGCCATTCGTGGGGTGAATTTGGGCCGCATTGGTGGCACCGACTACAGGGTTGGGGGAAGTGGCAATCGGGTCGTTAAAACCCAGCCGAGGCAGCAAGGCCAACTCATCATCCACCGAGGCGTCATTGCGCAAAAATTGGGCAGGGATGCCCTCTGTTTCACTGCGCATCGACGAGTCGTGAGGGATGTACCAGGGCACCCCATAGCACAGAAGCAAGTATCGGATTTCCGAGCGGATCAGCCGTAGGCGGTTCCGGGCCGTTGCCTTGCGACCCTGGGGCGGCGAACTGGAATCGGGCACCCACTCTGCCAGTCCTTTCTCCACGAGATGCCGGCGAACCGGTTCCTGGATCCCTGAAATGTAGTCCGCACGGGAAATGGTCCCCGAATCAGGAAGGCGAAGTCCCAAAAGTTGAGAGTCTGGCACCGACCGCCGCTGGGCATAATGCCGAGCCACGGCCTCGGAGGCAGGCATCTGTGCATTGTAGATGACCAACACCTCATTGCCCGCGGCCTCGGCGACCCAGGAGCTAATCCAGACCCATCCCAACAGCAGCTTGAGCAGCCACCCGATCCGCATCGTTCGAGGGGTGGGAGCCATTAAATCACCCCTGCTTCGGATTCTCCAAACGGGACCCGAGGCGCTCGCGGACATGGCCCATAAGCACAGCAAAAGTCTCGTCCGGGGTTTGTCCGGTGTTGTTAATTCGGACGGAATCCAGGGCCGGAATTAGTGCTCCTTTCTTCCGATGGATGTCCATGCTATCGCGCCAGGCTCCGTCGGTGGATCCCCCACGGTCGGTAATCCGGCGCTGACGCTCTTCGGCATCGGCCTCGAGGAAGAATTTCACCGGAGCCAAAGGGAATACTTCAGTGCCGATATCGCGTCCCTCCATGACCAGCGGCCCGAGGGCGGCACAATCCCGCTGTCGGGCCACCATCCAGTCCCGAACCTTGCCGATTTGTGCGACGACCGGGACCGCCTTCTCGACGACATCGGTGCGGATCTCGGTCGCCGGAAAATACCCGTCGACATGGATCCATGCCTGAGCGTCGATCACGCGAAGCTCCCATTTCCAGCTGCGAAGCTGACGAACGACGGCCTTTTCATCGGCATCGGTCATGGGCTTTTCGAGTCGAATTTGCCGCTGCAAGCAATACCAGGCCAGCGTCCGGTACATGGCTCCCGAATCGACATAAATATAGGCCAATTCGCGGGCCATCCGACGGGACAAAGTCCCCTTGCCCGACGCGCTGGGACCGTCGACCGCAATGACTTGGGGGAGCTTGAGTGTCTTGGTCTTCATTCAGCGTTGAGTTCGTTCAGTGGAAGCACTCGACCGGTGGTGGCATCGAGAATGATCGCCCCAAGACCAAAGGGGGGCGACCCGGCCAGTTTACGGAAGAAATTGGGGAAGGTCTTGCGGACGCAGCGAGGGTTGCGCAATCGCATACCAGAAATCCTTAACCCCAGCATGGCGAAGCACATGGCCATGCGATGGTCGTCGTAGGTTTCGATCTCAGCCCCGTGCAAGATCGAGGGACGGATGAGCAGGCTGTCACCGGACTCGGTCACGCTGGCACCGCATTGGGTCAATTCGGTGCGCAGCGCCTGGACCCGCTCGCATTCCTGCAGGCGCAGACGTCCCAAGTCGACGAAGCGGACCGGATGGTTTTCCAAGGAGGCCAGCGTGATGGCTGTCATGATGCTGTCTCCCAGGTCGCTCTCGCGCGAAACCTCGGCCGGAAGATCCAGGTAGTTCGGATACCGTGCATCAACCTGCCATCCCGAACTGGGCCAACGGGCGACTTCGACCCGGTTTTTACCCATCAGGCGGGCGGCTCCCCAAAAGTAACTACCGCTGGAGGCGTCGGGCTCTATCTGAAAAATGCCACCGGAGTGCGGAAAGGACTCAACCAGTCGACGGGTCATTTCGACATATGGCAATTCATCCGGATTGGCGTCGGCGATCTGCACCTCCCAACCCGCCACCTTCCCCGGAAGCAGGAGGGCCGAAGCGAATTGAGAACTCTCCGCCACACTGACCCGGCACGACCCAGACCGAGGACCGGCTCCGTGGATCACAGCGGGCAGACGGTCTCCGGGTGCATCCACCCGGTATCCCAACGAGCGGAGGGCCTGAAGCAAGGCCGCCTGGGGGCGCTCATGCATTCGTGGCACACCCGACAACCGGTAGCACCCCTCTCCCAAGCAAACCATGGCCGACAGAAAACGGGCCGCCGTCCCGGCATTGCCCACATACAATTCTAAGGGTGAGGACTCCGTGCCAGCCCTGGGAATCCGCCCCCCCAACCCTTCCACCTGAATAACGCGGTTGGCCTCCTCGGCGAGGTCTTGGGCCACACCCACGGCAAATCCCAACTGACGCAGGCACTCGGTCATGACTTGCGTGTCTTCGCTCCACAAGGCACCGGTCAGCGTGACCGTGCCGGACGACAAGGCCGCCAAGATAAGAGCACGATTGGTAATGCTCTTGGATCCCGGCACCGTGATGGACACGAAGGCAGGAGACGGTGGGGGAACAATCTCAATGAGGTCGGGCAGCGGCATCGGCTCAGGCGGTTTTCTTAGGCTCGGGATCAGGAAAGCGGAGGTCTCTCCGAGATTTGGCCTGGCGGAAGAAATCTTCGATGGATTTCTCATCGCCCGCGTCCAGAGCGAGTCGGAATTCAGACAAATCTTCGATAAAGACTCCCAGCACCCGGGAGAGGTGACGCCGGTTGGCCAGGGCGATGTCTTTCCACATTTCCGGAGAACCCGAGGCAATCCGAGTGGTGTCGCGAAATCCGCCGGCGCACAAATCGGATTGTTCCTTCGGGTGGACCGGGCTGAGGACGTAGTTGGCCAACTCAGCGGCCACCACATGCGGCAGGTGACTCGAGCGGGCCACCAAATCGTCGTGAAGCACCGGGTTCATTTGGAGTACCCGCGAGCCCACCGCCTCCCACAAGGAGCGGATGGCGAGCACAGCGGAGGGATCGCTCGCCGTCGTGGGAGTCACCACGCAGACAGCTCCCTCGAACAAGTCGGCTCGGGCATGGGCCGGACCACTCTTCTCGGCCCCGGCCATCGGATGACTGCCGACAAATCGAACGCCAGCCCCCTGGGCCAACGGCTCAATCTCGGCTATCAGGTCGGATTTCACGCTGCCGACATCCGTCACCAAACAATCGGGTGACAAGTGCCGGGACATTTCTCGGAACAACCCGGGACTTTGCCCGACCGGAGAACACAAGACCACTAGGTCGGCGTCCACCACGGCCTCGGCCAAATTGCGCGAGCAGCGGTCCACCACGCCCAGAGCCAGACACTCGGCCACCGACGAAGCCCGCCGGACGAAGCCCTGGACCTCATCCGCCAGGCCACGGCGCCGCAGCGCCATACCGAGCGAACCGCCTAGCAGGCCCACGCCCACCAACGTCACCTTGCGGAAATGCACGGCCCCAACCTACCGAAGCTGAGAGGCGCGAGGGAAGCATTGAACCGTGGGTTCACGGGAAGAAACCAACCATGGGTCCGGGCCGAGCCTTTCAAACAATCTCCATCGGGCACGGGGGAACCGACTCCAGAAACGCCTTACCGTAGCGTTTGGTCAGCACGCGATTGTCCAAAATCACCACGATCCCGGTATCGGTCTTGGTTCGGATCAACCGGCCGACACCCTGCCGAAACTTGAGAATGGCCTCCGGAAGGCTGAAGGCGCTGAAGGCGTTGCCGCCCTCGGCTTCGATTTGCTCGATCCGGGCCTCCACCAACGGGTGATCGGGCACGGCAAAGGGCAACCGGGTAATAATGACATTGCTCAGAGCATCACCCGGCACATCCACTCCTTGCCAAAAGCTGTCGGTCCCAAAGAGGACTGAATCTCGGTTTTCTCGAAATTTCTCCAACATGGTCGATCGAGGCATCCCGGTGTTCTGCACGTAGCACTCGAGTCCCAGTCGGCCAAAGAACGATTCCATCCGCCCCGCGACCTGGAGCATCAATCGGTGACTCGTGAACAACACGAAGGCCTTGCCATGGGTCCGTGTAATGAAGTGCTCGATCCAATGAACCAGCGCATCCTCGTAACCCGCTTCCCGGGGATCAGGCATCTTGCCGGCGACGAACAGCGTCATTTGACGGGGATAATCAAACGGCGAACCCACCTGAAGCCCCTGAGCATCTTCACCCCCTACCCTTCCGGCCACATAGCGGAGCGCCGCAATTGAGCCTGCTCTGGGAAGCGTGGAGCCAATCGGGTACGCCGCGGACATCGGAGACCGAGGCAGCGGAATCGAAGGGGCGGCGGCCGCTCCGGAAGGCCCTGTCGTTCCTAGGGTGGCGCTGGTCAGGATCACGGAAGTTCCCGATTCAAAGAGCCGTTGACGCAAAAAGTCGGCCACCACGACCGGAGCCGCATTCAACGAAAGATTCTTCTGAGTCTTCCCGGTGCGCTCCACCCAATAGACATGATCCTCGGCCGTCTGACTCAGAAAGGTGGAGACGGCCACCTTAAGGTCTGCCAAGCGACGATTGCATTCCATCAACTCCTCGCCCGTCTCCTTGTCTTCGGAGGTCTGAATGAGCTCATGGATCTGCTCGCGCAAGCGCTGCAGCGGCAGGGTCAGGCTGTCTTGGACAAGGTCTGGCCTGCGGATCCGCAACTCTTTCCAAACCCGGGTGGGCTGTTCACTGGGCGTAGGCCGATCTGAATCCGACGGGGTCGCCGATCGGGCCAACTCCTGGCAGGAGTCCTCCACCCGCACAAAAAAGTCGTCGGTCTCCTTGAGCACATCGGCCACCAATCGAACGTTGGAGGCCGAACGCAAGGTGGACAAAAGCCCCTTCTCGGTTCGCGGGTTCCAAAGACGTTGAAGCGCATAGCGAACCTGACCGCTGCTCACACTGACGCCGATATGCCGCGCAGCCACCGACTCAACGGTATGGGCCTCGTCGAAGATTACGAAGTCGTTCTTGAAAAGGACACCGCCCTCGGGATCGGACTCGACTCCGTTGAGCAAGGTGAAGAACAGGGTGTGGTTGAGCACCAACACATCGGCCCCGAGAATCTTCTGGCGGGCGCGCTGAAAGAAACAAACCGGCCCCAACTTGGCCTGATCACTTTGGAAACCACATTTCTTGGGAGTGCACAACCCGCGCTCGGAGCAGACGTGCTCCCAGACCTTGGGATCAGGTTCCACAGAGAAGTCACTCAGCGAACCATCTTGGGTGGTGCGACTCCACTCTTCGATCCGACGCAACTCGGCCGCTTCCGGAGAGGTAAAGAGCGAATCACATTGCTGCATGGCCTTGCGCAGGCGGCGGGTGCACAAGTAATTGGAGCGCCCCTTCAGCATCGCAAAACTGAAATCGACCGGGAGCACCTGCTTTAGGACGGGCAGGTCTTTCTCCACCAACTGCTCCTGCAAATTAATAGTGTGGGTGGAAATCACCGCCTTCTTCTTGCGCCCAACGGCAAAAAGAATCGCCGGAATCAGATACGCAAAACTTTTACCAACACCGGTACCAGCCTCCACAAGCAAATGCTGGCGGTTCTGAAGTGCCGAGGCGACGGCCATGGCCATCTGCTGTTGCTCAGGGCGATACTCAAAGTTGCTGGCCCGAGAAAGCAGTCCGCTCTGGGAAAAGATCTCCCGAACAGGCTCCACCCAATCGGTGGGCTCTTGTCCCGCGGAAGTATCGGCCAACGAAATCACTCGCGGAGGCTACGGCCAGTACTGCGTTTGAGGAAGAAGGCTTTGCACCGCGATAGTTCCTAATGCCGCTCAAGCCTGATGCCTGGGTACCAAAACCGGACACACCTCGTGCGGGCTTTTGAACTCTACGCGGTGAATGCCTGACCAACACCGAATCTACCCTCCGAGAGTGACGATTCGAGACCCGCACCCTGCAGTCAATCCCGCACCCTGCAGTGCCGAATCCGAAAGGCTCGCGCTCAACGGGCATCAATCCGGTGTTTGGACGGTAACAACAAGCTTCTCCTTCTTTAAGACTGACTGACTGTCCTTATTGAAAACAGGATTGTTGTCCGTAGAGGTCGCTTCGCTTGTTTCAGGATTGAAAGCGTGGACCAGAGTACGCATGAAGCGCTCGTTTTCCTGCTCAAGTATCTCGAGATCAATGGTAACACCGGCAATGTCAGCCCGCCTCAACTGAGCTTCAACTCTGGTAATGACTACCGAGAGACGCTCGTCGCCCACCATCTGGATAGATCCACTGAGGGCGTTGATGCGTACGGTCGCAGCCTGCCATCGATCCCGACTAATCGAAGAACGCACAAAGGTGATAGATTCGCTGATGGCTCGTGAGAAGCCCGTCGACAACTCGAAGTAGGCCTTGTCATCGAGACACAGACGCTGCTGAGCCTTGAAGAGTGTCGACTCCGTGCTACTGACGTCCTTCAGGGCAGCTTCGATGGCATCGGCCAGGTCTTTCCGCTCCAAGGGTTTGCGCAGAAAACGAGTCACCTTGAGCGTGGCCGCCTTGGCGACGTTGTCCTTGAACGCATTGGCCGAGATCATGACCACCGGGATATTAGAAAAGCGCGGAAGGTCACGCAGATGGGCAATAAACTCCAATCCATCCATATTGGGCATCAACACGTCGCAGACAATGATGTCCGGATACGGAGGCTTCTCCATCAGGCTCAACGCAGCCTGACCGTCTTCGGCCTCGGTAATGGTCACATTGAGTTCCTTAGGCAGCAGGGCCCGGATGAGGCGACGACTGGTCTGATCATCCTCAACCAATAGCATTCGGGTAGTTTTGCCGCCGGCATGTGCCTCCATTATTTCTTCAACCTGAGGACGGGCCAGTTTGCGCCCTAGGGAGTTAAGCATGCCTTGCACCCCATCGATTTCTGCCTTAGATAAGGCCAAACCAACTTCTAACTGAGACCCCCCCGAAAGTGTGGTGGTCACCCGCTCACCCGCATTGTCGATCACCGAGCGCAATCCATCGATAATACCCAGCGGTTTCAGGGCGTTTTTAGCGATCGCCTCCTCCTCCAACGCGCGAATTTTTCCTTGGAGAGAAACGGACCGATCCTGAAGACGTTCGTTCTGAGACTCGAGATCCTTACACTTCTTCTCAGCAGTCGCCACAGCTCGAAAGGCCTCCTCCAGCGACGAGCTTCGGTTGTCGTCAGACTCTAGTTCGGGGTTTTTATCAAAGTCGATCAAGGCTGTTCGAGTCAGAGAACCCAAGGCGATCAGCGATGGGACGGCAACGACCCCAATCCAATAGCTGGCATACTTACCGATCCCCTCACCCAACAACCCTCGAACCAAGACGATCAAAACGGGCACAACGGCGGCGGAGACGGTCAGTATTAGGATTCGACTATGAATGGTTTGGATCTTCATGGCGCACACAAGCCCTGATAGCGAGTTGCCCACGATAATGAGCCCTCGGATCCGACTATCCTTGGCTATCGCCCATTGCCGGGAAAAACTTTAGGACTTGTCTGAGAATGAAGGAAGAATGCTGGGTTCTCAGCCAGTGTCTGGACCATGAATGAGAATTCATTCAGTCACAGCGACTTCAGCCTGAGCTCCACGGGCGCCGAGCTCAGCCCTTTCGAGAGTCGACCGGGTAGTTGTGAGAGATTTCTTCTACGAGCCACCCACTCCAGGGCCACCCACTGGGTCGCTTCCCCCGATGGACCCAAGCCCAGCAGGATGGCCATAAAAGGGTGACCGTCAGTGCTCCAACGAGCAAACCAGCCCATACGTCTGAAGCCCTATGGGCCCCCAGATGGAACCGGGACCAAGCCACCGCAAGTGCAAAAGCTAGACCCAGCCCTCCAGCCCGAGGGCCCCAGACAAAAGCCATAAAACCCAAACCTGCCGCTAAAGAAGCATGTCCGGAGGGAAACGATGCGTAGGCGTGGCGTCCGATAATCCAACGTCCATCCTTGCGTGGACCAAACCACCCCTGCTCCACCGACACCTCCGGTCGGGTCCTACCGATGATCGATCGGAGTCCCGTGCCTGCAACGCCTGACACGAGGCCGGACAGTAACATCGCCCCCAGGAGCCTGGCAGCCCTGCGTTGCGAGCTATGTTTGAACCACACACCCAACCCCACAACTGCGGGAATCAGAACAAATCCATTGGCCGAAGCGCTGATGGTCGACGCCAAGAGGTTCCAACCCTTTCCGCTCAAGGCCGACCGTTGCGAGCGCAACCAATCATCGGACCAAAACAACAGTCCCAGGAACGGTAATCCGACAAGGGTCCAGCCAAGAAGCCAATACCCGACAAGCTGCAAGCGATCGGCACCGGCCTCAGGAACGAGATCAGCTGCTTTAATCCCGTGCGGATCTACTGAGTGCGTTATATGCACCGGTCAACACTGACAAAACCAACTCGGACTGGAACGAAACAATCCTGAAACATCCGCCGACCCCATTTCATCCAAATTCATTCTGTGGAGAGCAAAAGGGTATCGTGGCGGATTCTTTGGCTAGACGAGGCAAGAGTTGAAGAGCGAGCCCTGCTGAGGCTCGTGCTGGAGGCCCGTCATGGGCAAACAACGACGCTCGAGCGGAAGAAGGCATCAGCCAGCCGGGCCCATCCAATTGAATCCTAGCGGCTCATCTAACCCTGAAGCAGTTCATCCACTCTCAACCCAACCCCAACTCACAGCACCCTTCGGCTTTCCGTTGACCCTCGAATTTGCCAGCCTCGGAAACGATGGAAGGCGCAATCGGGTCCCCGAGAGAACACGGTCAATGGCCCGCTTGGAGCTGGGTGGTCCTGCTCGCGGTGGCTCTGAGCTGTTTCGGCGCCGGATCGTGGTTGTTGCCTTTGATGGACCGGGATGAACCTCGTTTTGCAGAAGCCTCCCGGGAGATGCTCGAAACGGGCAACTGGGTGGTGCCCCATTTGAATGGCGAGCACCGCTTCGACAAACCCCCTCTCATCTACTGGCTCCAGGCTGGAAGTATTTCTCTTTTGGGGGCCACCGAAATGGCGGTACGACTGCCCTCTATTCTCTGTGCCACTCTGACCACCGGTTTGCTCGCCCTCTGGGGACGACGCCTCGCCGGAGACTGTGCGGGAATGATGGCCGGGATTCTCTGGGTCGCCTGCCCCCAAGCCTTTGTCCACGCCCACCTCGCCGTTGCGGACATGGTGATGGTGTTTTTCTTCACCCTGTCGAGTTGGTCCGGATGGGAACTGCATCAGGCCCGTGGTCGGAGACGAGCCATTGCCGGATGGTTCTGGGTTTTCTTCACCTCATTGGCCCTAGGATTTCTCGCCAAGGGGCCCGTGGCTTGGCTGGCGGGCCTGCCGGCCATTCTCTTGGCCTGTGGACGATTGTCTTCGCCGTCCGATCCTGCCAGCCCTTGGCGGCAACCCAGACTCTGGTGGTTTGGCGGAGCACTGACCCTGGGACTTGTGGCCATTTGGGGCATTCCAGCCCTGTTGGCGACTCGGGGCGAATATTTCCAGGTGGGCATCGGCAAGCACGTCGTTGCTCGGTCTGTCGGGGTATTGGAAGGTCATGGGCTGAAGGGCTTGCTCGGCTATGTTTGCAGTTTGCCCTTCTACGGACTGACGTTGCTGGTGGGATTTCTTCCTTGGTCTCCTTGGCTGGTGAGGTTGGTTTGGCGCGCTCGAACGGCCGCTCCCCAATCACCCATCGATCGATACCTCTTGGCGGGCATCGCCGGAGTGTTTGTGGTCTTCACCCTCATCCGCACCAAGCTCCCGCATTATACTCTGCCGGCTTTTCCTCTCATCGCACTCTGGTTGGGCAAGGCCATTGCCAGCAGTCCACCGACTTGGCGGCTGTTCCAGAGGCTGACGGTCGGCACCTTGGTCTTCCTGTTACTACTGGCCTTGCCGGGCCTGGGACTATTTTCCCGCCTGCTGCCGGTGCCTCGCCTCGCCGAAGAATGCCGGCGCTGGATCAACCCCAAGACCGAACTGGCGACCCTGGAATTCCAGGAACCCAGCCTTTACTGGTACTTGCGGCCCAAGGGTGGGCCCTGGATCCAGCACCTAACAAACGAGACGGCTGCGCTGGAGTTTCTGGCCCGACCCGGATCCCGAATTTGTATTCTGCCCGACGGAGAGTCCTTCGGTCACCTGAGCGCTCGGTTTCCTGAGCTGCGCACAATTCGTGTGGGGGGCTTCAACCCGGCCAATGGCAAGGGTATCCAATTGAGAGCATTGATCCGGGAGACCCCTTGAGCTGAGCTAAAAGCCGGCGAGCGAATCGAGAACTTGAGCTCGGAGGAGCGGACGATCGCTAATTTTGATGATCGGACACTTGAAGGCGGAGGCCTTCCCGTTCGATGGTTCCGTCATGTTCCGCAGACTCGTCCTCGCCAGTGCGCTGCTGCTTGTCCCGGTCGCTTCCAAGGCCGACGCCGCCAGCGACGCAGCTCAACGGCTCGAAACCCTCTCGAAGCTGGTGCAAGACACCCACCCACGGGTCCGTCTGGAAGCCCTTCGTGCCCTGGCCAAGATTCCCGGAGCCCGATCTGCCGAGCTGGCTCTGAGCGTCCTCGAGCAGCCCATGGATCCCACCCTAGACTACGCCCTTTGGTTGACGATCAACGAACTCTCCGAGCCATGGATCGCTGCCCTGGAATCGGGAGCCTGGAAATCCGAGGGGCGTGAAAAACAATTGGCCTTCGCCCTGAAGGCCATCCGAGCCGAACAGGCGAGCCGAGTTTTGGGGCGCGTCATCCAAGAGCGCCGCCTCCCGCGTGATGGTTCCGGCCCCTGGATTGAGCTCATTGGTCAGGCCGGTGGCCCCAAAGAATTGGGAGCGCTGCTGCGACAAACCGTCTCGGGTGGATTTGATGATGCTGCCATGGCGCGCGCCCTGACCTCGCTGGGCGAGGCGGCCCGAACCCGCAAGGTGCGGCCCGAGGGTGATGCCACGGGGATTTTGGGATTACTCGAATCTTCGAACGACTCCGTCCGTGCAGCCACGTTGCGCCTCACCGGCGACTGGAAGACTCCGCCTCCGACCCAATCCTTAACCCGGCTGGCCAATGACCCGTCCGAACAAGTCCGGACCACGGTCTTCGAAGTCCTGCGTCTCCAAGGAGCCGGAAGCCTGCCTCTCCTGAAGCAACTGGCGGAAGACAAAGATCCTGCGACCCGACGCCGTGCGGTTTTGACTTGGGCTGCGCTGGACCTCAGTGGGGCCGGGGCCGCGGTGGTCTCCGCCGTTCAGGGTTTGGATCAGGAACAAATCGCCCAGGAGTTCTGGCGTTCATTGCTGGCAATTAAGGGTTCTGGAAAACAATTAGCAGCCCTCTTGCCCGCTTCGGGGATTCCAGCAGCAGCAGCCCGTACCGGCATGCGGGTGGCTCGCGAAGGCGGTCGCAATGACATGGAATTGGTGCTCACGCTCGCCAAGGGGGCCGGCTTATCTGCCGACACCCAGGCCTTCACCGACCAACTCATCCGCGAAATGGCCACCCGGGCAGCGGCCAGCGGCAATCCGCAACGCGGTGAGCTCGTCTACCGCCGATCCGACCTGGCCTGCATCACCT
>JBDKKQ010000088.1:0-6111 GCA_039796015.1 Verrucomicrobiota bacterium | reverse complement strand
TTCCGCCGCGGACGGACCTCACCGGCACGGCCCTATTGATTTTGGCCAAATACGGCGATGTGTTTCTGGACTCCCAATTTGAAAACGGATCCGACGGCAACGAATTCAAACTGGAGCTGGTTTATTACCCCACCACCACGGTCAACGGCGGCCGAGAATCTATCAAACGCCCCCAACCCGACGAAGTGACAGGTGTGGACATCACCAACCTGGGCAATGATCCCGAGGTCTATCGATGGTTCTTCCTCCCGGAAAACAACCGCTCCACCAGCCGTCACGAACCCCTCATGGCCCTGGCCAAAGCGCTGTCCCTCAGCGGTTCTGCCTTGGAGCAGGAGTCGGAGCGCCTCATGGATGTGGACACTTGGCTGCGGGCCGTCGCCTTTCAATCGCTCTTCGGAATGGTGGATACCTACCCCTTCGACAATCCGCACAACTTCATGATTTATTTCAGACCCAGCGACGGGCGCGCCCTGCCTTTTCTCTGGGACATGGATTTCAACTTCGGCGCGGCGGTGAATTCCCCTCTCAATCGCACCACGGGCAACCTCGCACGCCTGTTTAACCTGCCCGCGAATCAGCGTCGCTATCAGGCTCATTTACTCGACCTGGTCACCACGACATACAACCTCCAGTATCTGGGCCCTTGGATCGATCATTTCGGAGCCTTGGCCGGTCAGAATTTCAGCGGCATCCGAGGCTATGTTCAGCAGCGCTCCGCCTACGTTCGCAGCAAATTGCCAGCATCGATTCCGTTCCGCGTGACCAACCCATCCACCAACGTGGCGCTGTTCACGACCTCCACCGGAGTCCTGCAAGGCAACGCCTGGATCGATCTCAAGGAACTCATTGTGGAAGGCCCTGAGAACACCAATCGCGTGCGCTGGATCAACTCCACCACCTGGCAGGCCACCCCTACTTTGCGTCTGGGTCAAAACACGGTTCGGTTGCGGGGCTATGACTTCAGCGGAGCCCTGATCATCAATACCGAGTGGGTCCTCACGAGTACCGCCCCGGACGGAGGTATGAATGTCGATCAGGACCAGATGCCGGACGCCTGGGAGCGCCGGTTTGGTCTCGACCCGGCCAGTGATGATCGACTGTTGGATGCCGATGGCGACGGTCACTCGAACCGCGATGAATTCCTCACCGGCACCGATCCCAGGGATCGGCTGAGTTTCTTACGACTCCGCTGCAGTTTCTCGGAGGCCAGTTCTACTGAGAGTCCTGTGCGTCTGCGGTGGGACGCCAAAGCCGGTCGATCCTACACCGTATTGCAAAGCCCGGTGTTAGAGGGCGCAGATCCGGGTTCTGCTGCCTGGACCCGCCATTCTGATCATCCCGCAGAGGTCGGCGATCACACCGCCGAAATCCTTATCCCGAGGTCCAACCCAGAAGAATCCCGCCTCTACCGATTGGTAACCCCGGCCCATCCCTGAGGGCAGCGGTGCCGTCAGTATAGGTTTTTTGGGCCGTTGTAGCCTGGAATGATGAAACCGGATTGAGCAAAGTCGCCGATGTCGAGGCGAGATCCATCTCCCGCACTGGTGACGACCAATCGCAGTCTCTTTGCTCGGCGGGGAATCGGTACATCAAACGGCCAGGGCACCTGGCCCATCCGCATAACTGGACTCTCCGCCTGCATGCGTCCATCGATGAAGACCTGAAACGTCATGCTCGGATATTGCCCTAAGAACTGGGCATTGAACCGCCCCTTTGGCGCGTCATCCGCACCCGCCAAAGCAACAAAACGGGTGGCGTCCGCAGGAACAGCAAACTCAATTTCTCCCGGTGCATGCAGGGTGATACCCTGATAATAATTCACCTCACGCAGAATGAGTCCCCAGGTCTGGGCTGGGACGTGCCACTCGCTCTTAAAGTCGGAATAGCGAACACGGGTCGGTGCGAGTTCCCAGAGTCGCAGTGTTGGAGAAGGGGGCGTTGCCGGGAGTTTGACGTAGAAGGCGTCGCTCGGGAGTCCCGCGGGCTTTCCCTCCCGAAACGCACGGGCTCGAAGTGTCGTCTGGCGGGTCAATATAATCGGTTGAGAATAAAGGGGCGATGTTACCGCCGGTTCAACTCCATCTAACGTATAACGAATCTCCCGTCCGAGTTGTGGCGCGCATTCCAGGGTAACGGTTGTGAACTCTTTGAAGAAATAGGGGCGCCGCGGTTTTCCCCAAGGCTGGATTCGCACCATTTCCACGCTTTCAGTGCCCGGCCATAGCCCTTGCTCTGCCAGCATATCAGCGAAATCCAACGTCGGGGCAAACTGTGTTTCCAGGATTCTTAAAGTATGTTCCAGGGCCTCCTCGGGTGGGTAACTGTCCGTGTCGGTGAGATCTCGGGCCAGTGCGCACGGCACCCCTAACTTCCGCATGGGCACCATGCCTTCTCCCTTGCCAAGAACGCAGATGTCCGCGGCGATTCCGACGTAGACGAGGCGCTCTAGCTTTTTGGCCTGAACGATGTTCCATAGTTCACGCGTTCCCCAAGCCACGAGATCGCTCTTTTTGATCTCGAGCGCTCGGTTCATCGAATCGCCGCCCCAGTTCCGCGGGCAATCAATCCCAGGACCGCACCGGCAGGAGAAGGCGTTTTTGAGGCCGCACTGGGGATAATCTACGGCTTGAAGTGTCGGCCAAGGTGCGTCGGGCAACGATTGAGCCGCCTTCCGTTGAGGGGAATTCTCGTAGGCCGCAATGGCGCTGGTCGGTGTGAAAACAACGGTCATGCCAAGTTTCCTTGCTCCAGCGAGGGCTCGATTCATCCGGGGAACGAGCGCCGCAGCCCTTTCGGCACACGTCATGCACCAATGATAAGACCACATGTCCATCACCACGACTCCGATGCGTGCTGAATCGATCGCTTGTCGCGTTTGGATCGCTACTCCCGTACTGGGGTCGCGTGTTCGCAAATCGACCTGGACGACGGTTCCCTCAGCGGAAAACAGCCTTAATGAAAGAAGGATCAATAGCGGGATAATTTTCACTGTAACAAGAATCGTTCGCTCCAGAGTGTAAGATAAAACTCCAGCTTTCGAATCCAATCATGGCCTCCGATCGTCGAATCCGCCTGAATCCTCCCCTTGATACTCGGCCAGGCGCTCGATCAATCCTGGCAGTCATCAATCACAACCAAAAAACTGATAGGCATTGGCGTTTTGAGACGGAATTCAGAAGGAGCGTCCGCAGCGGCGACGGTGGTCTGGAAGAGAACCAGTGAAGCGGTGAGACACGACGCAATTCCAACGGTATTAAAGAAAATGACCCTCGCCCGCGGTTCACGCAACCGACATTTGTGGGTCTTGGGCTTCGATCCGTTTCGGTGGTGGAAGCGGTCGAAGAAGGAATGGAGGCGGCAAGACCGGATGCCTATTTGGGTTCCGGCCAGTTCAGGTGACGGTGGAGGAAACGGAAGGTTTCTTCGCCATTGATACAGTGTCCGCCGGAGAACACCTCCATCGTGGTCCGATTGCCCAATCCCAACTGATCGTACAACCAACGGACCTTGGCGAATTCGCTGGCGACCTCCGAGTCGAGAGCTACGGAATCATGGTGACCGCGCTCGACCATGAAAGGACGAGGGAACATCAGGTAGGCCAGTTCGGCATGGCTGAAGGTGCCGCCCATGTTGAAATGGGGGAACTCCCACTGTCCGGTGAACATGTAGCCCATGTCTTCAGTACCTGCGACCATGCGGGTCCATTGGTTGAAATTGGCGCAACAGATCGACAACGCGTATCCCTCGACCGCCGGCGGCACGAACATGGCTGTGGTCCCGCCATAGCTGATCCCATAGAAACCAATGCGCGCGGGATCCACCTCAGGCCGGGTCGCCAACCACGACAGCCACTGTTCGTGCTGGGCGGTGATGATCGAATACAGGGACGCTCCCACGGTGTTGGCTTTGCGGTGGAGTTGTCGGAAGCGCTCCCCGTGACGGTAAGGATTGTGGGGTGCGAAGGTGATGAATCCTCGCTCGGCCAATCGAGCTGCGAAGTCGCTCGCTCCCACCCATTTGCCCGGTTCGATGGTCTCGGCCGGAACATTCTCCAAACCGTGCTGGCAGACGACCACCGGCCGTCGCTCACCCGGTTTCAGGTCGCGTGGCAGCAGTAAGAATCCCCAGGCGAAAGACTCCGGAAAGACGTCGATGACCACCTCGTGCCCCACCCACTTGGGTGACTGATCATAGGCCACACGGGTCCTTGCCCGAGCTGGTAGCCGAGGCTCATCAAAAACGCCGACGATCTCGCGGCGGAACTGCTCCCGGAACCGTCGGCTGCCCTCGATGAACGGAGCCGGGGGCAAGGGGGCTACCCGGTGGGTGCGAGACAACCCGCCGGCTCTGGAACTCTTCATTCGATCGGGCATAAGTACCCCCAGGAAGTGGTTGTCCCGTTCCAGTTCGGATTGTCGGACCCGCTGTTGGATAATAGTGCTTAAACCATGGACCAACCGCTTCATCCGGTCTTGGGCATTGAAATTTTTCCGGTGATGGGTCGGCGGTGCTGAGACGGCAGCAGGGGCAAAGGTGTAGGGTCCGAGGGTGAGTACGAGGTTGGACAGGGAGTCGGTCAGCGGCATGGCCACCGTCCCCCAATCGGGGCCGGTCAGCAGACGGCGCTTCTGGAAATTATTCGGGATCAGGCTTTCGATGCGTTCGAATTCAGTGCGAACGATCCTGGGTTCCGGAGTCGAAATACCCCCCTTCTCGCCATTCACCGAGGGAAAGGAAGCGTGCTCGATCAACACCGCGCGCGGGGCCACCAGCGAAACGAGTTCTGCATCACCGAATTCCTTGAGCAAGCTCCAGACATTGCGGTCGATGGGTTCGCTCCACAGCCCCTGGCGGTCGGTGAAGTATCCGCTGACGAGGGTCGCGGAAATCCGTGGATCGCAAGCCGCGGCATACAGGGCAATGGCAGCGCCTTCACCGTATCCGGCAACAGCCACCGGGGAGTTGGTTCCGAAACGCTGGCCGATCCAGTCTACTCCGGCTAACACCTCTTGTACCTCGTAGCCCATGGGATGGCGGCCCATGTGGAAGGCTTGTCGCCAAATCCATTCGCGATGCGATTGATCTAGGGTGGCGGGGACCGCTGGGTGGCGGGTGGCCAGATCCGGATTACCCGACCATCGACGACCCCGGTCCAACAGGGTCGGAATAAGCACCTGAAGTCCGCTGGCGACCCAGGCTCGAAGGGCTTTCGCCCGCGGCGAATCTGCGCCTAGGCCGGCATAGGATTCCGGGGTCTCAGCGGCGTCGGGCAGCAGGATAAGATGACCCCGTGGAGTGCCGCGCGGTTCTAGCAAGAGGCCCTCCGCCTGGAAACCCGGAAGGACGGTCCATCGAACCTGCCAGATGGATCCGCCGTCGAAGGATCCCGCCTGAGCCGGATTGTCGTCGTCGCCGAATCGCTCCATGGCCACGGGACGCACCCGTGGGTCCACCACTCCAAGGAGTGTGCGCAACCGGTTTCGTTGCGGTGCAACCGATGCTTCGTAGGCCTCAGGTGAAGAGGTGTCCCGGTGCCACGATGAGGCCCGCTTAGCCGGTGCCTCCGCGATGATGCGTTCGACGAAACGGTGCGCACCGTCTTGCATGCCCAAAGACCAGTCAACGCCTGGAGGCAAAGGAGCGGTCTGGTCTAGGGATTGTGCGGGAAGCAGGAGGGTGTTTATCCAGACTCCGAAGGCAGCGCAGCAAATCCTACGGAGGCAGGAGTTGATCCATGAAATATGGCTTGGTTCGGGAGAGGTCTTGGTGCGGAGAAAATTCATGGGATAGCCGGTGTAAAAAGCTTTCTGCAATTAGATCTCTGACTGCTCCTTCCCTACCCCGCAGGCGTTGAGAACCGCAAATTAGTCGTCGTAGGTGGAGCAACAGGTGCCTGTGTTGGGGTGTTTGACAAAAACATTCGACCCAAGCTCAACCATGGTCCACCCATAAAACTCTGACTTCCTGACCACCGTCGTGCAACCGCTCACCGAACAAGGTTCCGACGGCTTCGCCAATGGCATCTGCCTCCTCGTCAAGGAGGCCATGGTTCGCGGGCGCTCCTCCGCCTTGCGCGCGGAACCCTACCAGCGCTCCGAGGGCCGCCTC
>JBDKKQ010000087.1:0-2985 GCA_039796015.1 Verrucomicrobiota bacterium | reverse complement strand
TAGCCGAACCGTTGGTTGTCAGCCGGGAGGAGTTTGCACCATTGCAGAAGTTTCATGGGAGGGTTTGAAGGTTGGAGTTTGGCGTTGGGATACCGTTGGATCCTCAGCTCATCCGATTGGTGGGGAACGCCGTGGGAGGGGCGGTATTCGCAGGAGCAGAGGCCTTCGCAGGCCGGGCGGATTCGTCGGGCACCGGGGCGCTTTCACGGTCCCAATCCAGGGCCGTTGCCATCAGCTCGGCGCGTTGTCGGGCGACGAGTTGCAGGGTCTCTTCAGCCCAGACGGTGTTGGAATCGGCGTTTGCGACGGAAATCTCCGGGGTCGTCAGGTGCAGGGCGGTGATGAGCGTCCATGCGGCGGCCAGACCGCGGATAGCCCAAGGGTGGCCCAACCAGAGCGTCTTCCAGAAGGCGATCCAATCGGGGGCGGTCGAACGTGGCTGATCAGCACGCAAACAGGCCGCCCGCAGGTCCGGCGGCGGCGATGCCAATGGAATCCGGGCGAGGCGGTTTTCCCAGGCATCCGGGATGTCGGAGTCCGAGCGTGAAGGAGGGGTGTTCATAGGGTTCCTTTCAAGGGTCAGCGGATCTCTTCGTAAAGGGGACGCAGGCGGGTGCGCAGTTTGTCTATTCCATACCGGTAGCGGCTGGCGGCGGTGTTGGGCGGGATGTCGAGCAATCGGGCGATCGCCTCGAAGGTCAGCCCTTCCCACAGCTTGAGATGGACCACCGAGCGTTGGTCCTCGGGCAGTTCGCCCAGGGCCTCGGCGAGACCCAACCGAAAGGCGGCTTCATCGGGATCAGCGTGGGTCGCGAACAGTTCGATGTGCTCGATGGAGAATCGATCCGCAGTCCGTTCCCGTGTCTCCCGCCGTCGGATGCGATCGATGGCCAAGTGATGGATGGACCTCAGGAGCCACCCGCGCGCGTCGCGGACTTCATTCGGCATCGGCTGGCGGGCCAGTCGATGGAATTGGTCCTGGAGCAAATCTCGCGCATCGGCCTCCGACCGGGTCAGGTTCAGGGCGTAGGCAAACAGTGCTCCCGCATGGGCGTCGTAAAGGGTTTCAATTGAGTCAGGGCCTGCCATCGAGATCGGTGTTCACAGGGAGGACGCAGGCCCGCCGGGGATTTGTCTGCCCAAAAACGGAGGGGTTCGCTCAACAACGAAAAACCCGCCGCACCATATCGGGCGAACCTGGGACGGGGACGCGGGCAGCGGAGTCGGAGTCAGAGCGGATCACGCCGGGACCAGCATGAGTTTACCGAGTTCTGGCCGAAAGGAGTGGGGTACCCAAAACCGAAAATCGGTCCCTGCCCCCGTTTCCGATCGACTCAACGCCTGCCGAAAGAATGCTGTTGCGGACCCCTCGACGAAGGTTGAAATTAGGAGGACAAACCGCCAAAAAAGTCCACGCGGGAAGTTTAGGCTGCGTTTAGGTGGCCTAAACAACGTTCGGCAACACACGCATGAAGCCGCCTTTCATCATCATCCACCGTCACCCATACGAGGAGCCGTATCACCTGAATCTTGTGATCTCGGCGAGCAACGGCGTCATGAGCGGCACACTGGAGTATTACTGCAACGCCGAGGATTTGGGGGAGGTTGGCGGTAAGTTGGCGGTTTTTCCTGAGAGGAAGGGAGACACTTACGTTTACGAGTTGGGTTCACCTCGCCCGGAGGACAGGTTCGCATTTCATTTCGCCTTGCGGACTTCGACTTTGGATTCTGCCGGACATTGCGCGTTGCAGCTCACCATGAACAACAACCGACCATCACCGGATGATGTTTCCTGCTCGTTCTCCATTCGTGCTGAGCCGGCGGCCATCAATCGTCTGGGTCGGCTTCTCACGGCCTTCGGGGAGTTGATGCATTCGGAGTTACGATGGTCAGACACGGATGGAGAGCTCATAGAGGGGCAGACGACCATTGCCGAACCAGACGGTCCAGCGAACGGGAGCCATCCGATTCGCTTAGAGACAAATTCAACATCATCGGCGGATGGCTCCCGTCGCTGACCTTTGCGTTCGGCGTAAAGCGTCGCCATGCCCAAGAACATCCAGATCGACGGCAGCAAGATCACGGACTGGGATTCGTTTCACGATCAGTTCTCCGAGACGCTCGGTTTCCCCGGATTCTACGGGCGGAACATGAACGCGTGGAATGATTGCATGACCTCCTTGGACGCGCCTGACGACGGCCTGAGTTCTGTCCACGTCGCACCGGGAGACGCGGTCGTCCTTTGCATCTCTGGAGTTGGCGATCTCAAGAAGAGATGCCCCGACATTTACGATGCGCTGGTGGAGTGCTCAGCGTTTGTGAACTGGCGCAGGATCGAGAAGGGAGAGCCGGCAGTTCTTGCGCTCTCGTTTTACTCATGAGAGGAACGCCGAACCAGATCACTGGACCGAACGCGGGCGGGCCGCGTCAGTTTCCAATTCGGACGCCACTGGCCGCCCGCGTCGATCAGTTCTGGCGTTCGTCGGTCAGAAGGACACACTCTGAAATGGCCTCATTCAAACTCGGAACTGATGCCGGTGACCACCTGATGGTTGAGATCAACGGTCGACCCGATGAACGCGACGACTGGGTGTCTGCCACAATTTCTGTGCATGCGGGCGCTTTCTGGGCGTCGATTGATGCGACACTTGTGACCTGTGATTTCCCCCGATTCCGACGGCAACTCGAATCGCTATACAAGACGCTGAGCGGTAGTGCTAACTTCGATACAATCGAACATCAACTACAAATCGAATGCGCCGGGAACGAACGTGGCGGAATCGCCATTAATGGCACTGTCCAAGATCGTATCGGTGATGGCAACGAATTGAGATTTCGATTCGATATTGACCCGACGTATTTACCAAGACTCATCGCAGAACTTGAAGACATTGAATCTGAATTCCCGAACAAGATCCATCTCGCGTTTCCGCAATGAGTTTATTGCCGTACAACGGACGACGGCCGCATGGAGACCGACGCGGG
>JBDKKQ010000086.1:0-5074 GCA_039796015.1 Verrucomicrobiota bacterium | reverse complement strand
ACGCACTTGGCCTGGAGCAACGGCGCGATCTCGTTGCGATACGAAGCCACTCCAGAGTCTTGATGCCGCCAGGGCTGACCCTGCGGGCGGGCGTATTCGACCGTCGGACGAGAACCCGCTGTGAATCGGGTGAGTGCATCGGCCAAATAGGCTTGGCGAACCGGAGTCCCCGTGGCCACTTCGACCGCATCTTCGATGGCACCACGGTACACCGTGGTCAGGGACTCGGACTCTAACACCACAGCCTCGCCGGACGCCGACACTCCATAGGAGCGAGCCACCAGTTGTGCGGAGTCTTGAAGCACCGGAATGGTCACTCCAGCTTGGGTGGCGGCCGCGGCCATCGCCGAGCGATCGTCCATCGGATCCACCATCCAGAATTGCACACCGGCCGCAGAATTCGCCTCGACGATGGGCTTCAGTTGCTTCCAGTGAGACTCCAGGTTCTGGGCATCGGTGAAGACCAGGACCACGGCGCGGGCATCCCCTTCGCGGAACAGTTCATGGGAAAACCCCTGATGATCATTCAGGCGGAAATTGGGCAGAGGCAGCAGCGGCGGTCGGGGAGAACGGTTCAACCGATAGAAACGCCGCGCCTGGGCCCGGTTCTCGGGATCCATCCATTCGTGGTGACCGGAGATCGCCCCCAACTGCAGCAAGGGACGCCACTCTCCGCCATTCAGGTCTTCGGTCCCCTCCAGAACGCCCACCGAATCGGCATCCCCCGTGAGCGACATCTGGAGCTTGGGCGCCGCACAGAGCGCATCAAACACCGGCAGCACTGAATCCGCGGAGAGCGCGGTGGTGCCGAGCGACAAACTTACGATCAAGCCAACCCAACGGGGTTGGATCCAAGATAGATTCGGTCTCATGGGAAATTTGGGGTCAGCGGCTCAAAGAATTCGGCGTCACAAAATTAATCACGCTCTCATTGGTGCGGGCCAATTGAAGGCGCTCGCGCGCGGCGCGCTCCACAGCGCGGGGATCTTCGCGAAGGCTTTGCAACCGTGCGGCTGTATCGTTGGCCTGCGCTGTCATCCGTGCCTGCTGGGTCTCCCAGCGCGCAACATTTTCGCGCAAGGCCTGATTCTTTCGGATGAGCGGCAAGTACTGGGCGACGATAAATCCGATGATACCGATGAACAGACACCAGCGGATGGCTCGGTTGAGGGCCCCCATCCATCCGAGGTCTACCTCGGAGGCGGCATCATTACGAAGGCGTTTCATTTGTAGATTCGTTTCCAGGCCTTGAGTTGGCCTTGTGCATTGAAGGTGAGCAGCAAGTGCGATTCGGCCGTGGTGGTGACATCTTGACCACTCCAACTCCAGAACATGGGTCCACGAACGGCGGTGCTGTACGTCCGGGAGCGAGAGATCACCCAACTGGCCACGCGAGATCCATCAGAAGTCTTGGCCTCGGATTCGGGCGGACCCAACTCTTCGATCGCCTGATCCCACGAGTACTGGCCCACCCGGGACTTCCAGTCGGCCTTGCCGTAGGTCTCACACCCGGCTCCCAAGACCCACAAGAGTCCCACGAGAACCCATCGTAAACTGAAGACCTTCCACCCATTCATAAGCCAAAGAAATCATTTCGAGCAGTAGCCAGCAATCCCCGACCAAGCCCTGATCTTGGCCCAAGAATCCCACCTCCGCGAAAATCGAACCCCCTCGAGAACTGACCCCACTGACGAAGCAACCGGGAGGTGGAACCGTCGAACGGTTCAGCCCCCCGCCCACTCACTTGGACAACTCCTTGAGAATGGCCTGCCGCTGATCAGCCGGAAGGGCCTGCAGTTGCGCCTTAAGCTGATCGGGGGTAGCCGCTACTGCCCCAGCCCCTGCCCCGCCGGCAGGCACTTGCAGCAGTTCTTCCTGAGTCCAGTTGGCTTCGGCCGAACGGTCTTTCACCGCAGCAAGGCCATCCGCCACCATTTGCGGAGTAACCGCCGCTCCGGTGTTGCCCCACGAAGACCGGACGTAGGTGAGCACCGCGGCCAGTTTCTCGTTGGTACCACCAATGGCCTCCCATTGGGAGCCCATGACGATGCCGGCATCATTGGCCGGGTTCCAGGTGACGTCCTTGTTGACCTTCACCGTGCCCTTGAGCCCGTGACGAACAATACGCAGAAGGCGATTCGGACCATCCGCATTCACCCAATCTGAGCCGGCCAGTAGAGGCGCCACTCCTGCTTTGCCTGCGCCGTCTTCGCCATGGCACAACGCGCAAACCGCATTGTAGGCAATCATGCCGTCCCGCTTCACCGCAGCCAAAGGATCGGCGGCCACGGCGGCCACAGGAGCTGGCATGCCATGCGGGAATTCCGAGAACTCCATGGCCTCGAAGCGGCCGCTGTATTGAGTGAGATACGCACCACCCCAGAACAGGAGTCCGGCGATGCCGGCAACCACCCACAAGTTCACCGGCTCAAATCCTTCGATCGGGTCGGGCTTCTCCCGCAGAACGGCGGCGTGCAACTCGGTCACGTCGTGGTTCTCACCGCGATCTAACCCAGAGGAGGAGGCGTTGGGAGTTTCCTGGGAATTGTTCACTTGGCCTCCTCCTTCTTGACCGGCGCTTCGGGCAGGTCTCCAGAGGACTTCAAACTGCGCAAATAGGCGACCAACTGCTCGGCCCGGCGCGTCGGAATCACTTCCTGACCTGCAGGCGGCGCAAACGATCCTTCCAGAACCAACGCATTGGTCGAACGACCGGCCTGGCTGATGGCGCGGACGTCAAAGAGGAAACCATGCGGGGGCATAATGCTGCCAGGGCTGGTAATTTGCGGATTATAAAGATGGCGATAATGCCAGGCGGCATCGGCCTGACGCTCCCCGATATTGGTCAAGTCAGGGCCGGTGCGCATGGTCCCAAGCATCACCGTTTTATCCTGAATGTAGTCTCGACTCACCGTCCGGCGACGACCCCACCCGCGCTCGATATCGGAGCCGTAACCCTCCGGACGCACTTGCTGAGTGTGGCAGTAGACACAGCCTAGAGAGCGGTAGTGTTCAGCACCCTGCTGGGCCTCACCCGAACGGGCCGCCGGGTAAACGGCCGCCGTGTTGGTGTCGGTATGCTGTCCCAACGCCCCCATTTGACGGTGCGGAAGGAGAACTAACCCCACCCAACTCGTCGCCAAGGTGAAGAGGATTCCCAAGAAAAGTAGCGGTCCGTAACTCATGGTAGTTTGGCGGCGGCCACCGTTTCAGCCTCACCGGTCAGGATGCGCACCACCGGCTTGCGGTAGGGTTCAAACATCCGCACCAGCAGCCAACCGACGTTGATGACAAAGGCGATATGACCGGCGGCCAGCAACAGACCTGCGAGGGTCCGCAGCTTCAGCCACGGCAGGGTAAATTGAACGACATCGAGAAAACGGACGGCGGCATCGTTGAGCATCGTTCCTTGAATGAAACCCATGATGCTCATCGGAACCACATACAGCACGATTCCCAAGGCAACGCCCCAGAAGTGCAACGATATGAGTCCATTGGAAGGCCATTCCCGCTGAGTGATGCGCGGCAGGATATAGTACATCGCTCCGAACATCACCATGGTGAAGAAGGCGTACATACCCAGATGGGCATGAGCAATGGTGTGGTGGGTGAAGTGGGTCACTTCGCTCACACTGCGGAGCGCGCTGGCCACACCTTGAAGGCTGGCCAAAGTGTAGGATACCGCTCCGAACACCATGAAGCGCAACGTGGGGCTGTACTTCAGCTTCCCGAAGTGGCCGAGCATCGTGAAATGGTGGTTGATGGCCACCGTGATGACGGGAATGAGCATCATGACCGAGGCGACGATGCTCACGGTAATCATCCAGGAGGGCAGCGGACCTCCCACCAGGTGGTGCATGCCATTCCAGTTGTAGAACAGCGCCAAGGACCAGAAGCCCAAGACACTGAGGTAATAACTGTGGATCGGACGACCGATCACCTTCGGGATAAAATAGTAGATGGAGGCCAGACCAATCGGCGTGAACCACAGTCCGAGCACATTGTGCGCGAACCACCAGTTGACGGCTGCCTGAACCACTCCCCGCACCGGCTCGATGAGCAACATGACTTGCGCGGTTCCGTACAACCACGGAAACCACAGGACCGCGGCCAGAAGGTACCACTGGGAAACGTACAGGTGACGCTCAGCCCGCAGGCGGAAGGTCACAATCGTCCAGACCGCGATCAGTGCGTAACTAACGAAAAGAATAGGAGTCGCATAGCGGGGCATTTCGAGCCACTCGATGGCCGTCGAATCGCCCATCAAGATTCCGCCCACACCCACGGTGACACCAATGTTGTAGAACAAGTTGGCGACGGTGATCAAACCGGGAGCCACCAGCGGAATGCGGCACAGGCGGCACATCAACCAGATGGTCACACCCACAGAAATTTGCGAGGCGAACCCGTAGATGACCGTGTTGAGGTGAGCCGTGCGGACATTGGAAAAAGTGAGCCATTCCCAACTCGCCAAGAAACCCGGGGTGTGGAGCTTGATACTCGCCACCAATGCCAAAACGGTGCCCGCCAGAAGCCAGGCCAAACCGCTCAGGAAAAAGAAGAGCACCGGCACTCGGCAGGAGGCGTCGATCTCAGACAGCGCTGCCTTGTTACCGACATCGGTACCGCCACCGGTGAGGGCATCACCCGGCAATAAAGCCCGCAACGTTTGCGACTGTTTGATCATGCTCAACGACGGTTTCCTCCCAAAATGCAGTCGGTTTCCAACCCCACAGGCTCCACTTCATCAAACGGCAACAGAGCCGCTTTGTCTGGGCAGCGGAACTGACCCGACGAGGCCGCCCACCGCAGCGCCATCAAGGCGGCCGCAGGCAGCAGCACGACGCTTCCTAACAGGATGAATGCGATCACCGACATGGGTTCACTCAAAGGACTGCTGCTTGGACTTGTCTTCCAGACGCTGAAGGAGCTTGGCGCGGCCGGCGGCGGGATCTTTGAAATCTTGGGCAGCGATCTCCAAAGCCCGAGTGATCGGAACGTGATAGACCTTGTTGCCCTTGGCCAAGGCATCCGTATCCAAGGCATAACCTGTGACCTTGGGTGAACTAGAAGC
>JBDKKQ010000085.1:0-3995 GCA_039796015.1 Verrucomicrobiota bacterium | reverse complement strand
GATGTTTATCGACTGGGAAGTTCCCCACGTGGTGGTCGATCAAAAATTGAGGGATATCACGCCCGAAGCCTATAAAGACTCCGAACGATTCGACAAGTTGGTCCAGATCCGTCAGATCACCGGGAGAGATGCATATTTGCTGATCCACTTCGAGTTCAGCAATCCACCGCATCCGGACATGCAATCGCGTCTCGACGACCGTTGCCATCGCATCCTCGACCGCTACAGGTTGAAGGTGATGCCTGTGACCGTGTTGGTCGGCGTCAAGTAAAAGCGAATGGTGCGATCTTTGACGTGCTGGGGTCGATGGATTTACCGAGATTCCAGGCACTCAAGCTCTCCACAACGGTCTTCTGCGAGATTTCAGGGACAGTCTCCGAAGGGTGGTTTTGGCGCCTTCTTGCTGCGGGGTCGGTCCCACCTATTTACACAAAATGGGGCACTCTTGCTTGTTTTTGTGATGGTCGCTGGCCCCAAATCCGAAGGGCTTTGGAAACCACAGATCCGCTCGAGCAACCTGCGAAAAACTGAGGCCCGCTTGTCAACGTCGTACGCGGAGACGGGGTATGGCCGCCGGAACTCGGCGGACTCCTCAACGGCCACTCTGACGGAATGGGACAGAGCTCGATAGAAGCGTGTTCGGTTCGGGCAATGATGGCCACCGGGTCGATATCGATCCCTGGTAAGTCGATGCCGGTATGCCCCGGGAGCTCACCCCACCCGGCGGTAAACCTCTTCGACCCAGCCGCGGCGCACCCAGCATAATTCTCGTGAGATCCTTACCAATCCAGCGGTCGTGGACGCCAACTCCGGTACCCACGGGGGAGCCTTGCCCTCCATCGGGCTGAAGGCTTCCTGGTTGATACTGAAGAGAAGCCCTCCGGGCTGGAGGCGCTCGGCCGCCAGCCTGAGGTAGTCGCGGACGATCTCGACGGGCATTTCCGGGAAACTGTCTTGATTGAAGATCGCGTCGAATCGCTGTTCGCAAAACTGCTCATGGGAATGGACCGGCATGATCCAAGTGCGCCGTCCTTTGAAGCTTCCTTCACGCCGAAAATCGGAGTAGAGGCCAACCTGGTCACGGCCCAGAGCGTTGCCGAGGAACCATCCCTGGTAGACGTTGGTCAGGGCGAGGTCGAGGATCACGTATCGCGAGGGAGACCTTAGTTTTTGTAACCAATGGCATGCTCCCCCAAACCCCGCCCCGATCTCCATGATGTCGGGTGATTCCGGAGCCGAATGCCGCTGAAGATGCCCATGGAGTCGATGGGCTGCATACAGGTGGCCCGGCGTTTGCATGTCCAGAAGGCGGCCTCCCACCTTGATGCCGTAGGCTCCAGCGATCCGTGGGAAGTCGATCCGGAGACCCAGCTTGCGCTCAACGGCGGTCAGCAGGGCCTCGGGTCCGTCCCGAAGAGCATGGCCGATCTCACCCTGTTCCGGACATTCTGTGCGCACCACACCCAGCGACTCGGCCAATCCCGCCAACTGAGACAGGATGAGATAGGATGCGAACCGTGAACCCTGAGCGATTCCAAGATCGCCGTAGCCTATCCCCCACAGCGTGGGCGAAGGAAACATCCTCTCTAGGAACGCGAGAAGGGCTTCTGGATCGCGGTTGCGGAGGGCTTTAAGGACCGCAGGCGCATTGCGGTCGATGATCGTGGACCAGAGGGGACTGTAATTGCGGTTCGAAGGATCCAATCCTTGGCCCGCGTAAAAGGACTCCACCAGATCCTCGGCGAGGGCCCGTCGTGCTGCCGGGTCGAGTCCCTCTGAGGAATCGGGCGTCGTCAGTGGCAGATTGGGTACCGGAGATCCGCCCCAGAACCACTCGGGCCTGTTGAACAGGTCACGATTGGACAGCCGATGAATCCGGTTTCCGTACAGGCATCGGAGTAGTGCGCGATGGAAAAGGAACGCGGCATTGTTGCGGCTGAGCTGCCGCAGGAGGAGCACAAGTGAGGGCATACGCATCGACCGCGAGTTTACCAATCGCGCCTGAGCCTGCCGCCGATCGCGGGCCCAGGGGCTCAGGACCCACGGAGAAGAGTAGGTTCTCGGGGCCTGGTTGGACCGTCAAACGCCAACTTGTCCGCCACCGGTTCATCCCTCGAGCGCGATCCCTTGTTTCCGAGGTGTTCCGAATGGTCACTCTGCCTTCGGTGGGGTGAGCGATTGCGGAGGTCACCGCGACTCCTGGGCTGATCTACGGCTCGGTAGTGCTCTTTGCAACAAGGGCTGCTTCTAGTGCGGACGATGGTGGATGTGTTGCGTATCCCGGTGACGGCCAAGATGCGCTTGGGTTGGGATGACGACAATTTGACTGCGCCCGACCTGGTCCGCGCGCTGGAGGATGCCGGCATCGCCGGGGTATTTATTCATGGGCGGACCCGGGAGCAGGGGTTCTCGGGCTCGGTGAATCTCGCGGGCATCCGCAAGGTGGTGGAGGCGGTGCGGACGATCCCGGTGATCGGTAATGGTGATGTGATGACGCCCGAGGCGGCGGTGCACATGAGGTCCGAGACGGGGTGCGCAGGCGTGAGCGTGCGGACGCAGGTGCTGATGCAAACGGGGGTGCCGCCGCCGGAACCGGGTATCGAGGACCGGGTTCGGGTCATGTCCCGGCACCCGGTCCCGCTGCCGCTCGCTGCGGGGTCGGTCCCACCTATTTACACAAAAGGGGGCACTCTTGCTTATTTTTAGGTGATTGGTGATAGGCTCCGAAGGGAGGGTGGATTTTTGGGGGAGGTTTTAGGGACAGGCTCGAAAAGGGTGAATCGTGGGTTGGATTCGGGACAGGCTCCGAAGTGAGTGCGGGTGGAGGGTTGGAGTAGATTTCTTCGATGCCCTGTAAGAATTCGGTCGAGGCCTACGAATCCTCTTCTGAATATGAAACCGATAGACTTCGTTGGTGCCTGGCAATTCACTCTCAAGCACTTCCTGCAATCCTTCCTCGAGGTGGCCTTCCCAGTGATCGCGGCGGTGATCGATTGGAAGGTTCCTTCCGTGTCGCTCGACAAGGAATTGCAGGAAATCTTGCCTGATGCACAACCGGATCCCGAGCGCTTCGACAAGTTGATCCGGTTTCGTCTAATCAGTGGGTTAGATGCCTGTCTGTGGATCCACTTCGAGTTCAGTAATCACCCAGATCCGGACCTGGAAGATCGTCTCAACGAGCGTTGCCAACGCTTCTTCGACCGTTTCGGCGTGGGGGTGACGCACGTGACCGTCTTGGCCGGTGAGGAATGAAGGTTAGTGGCGTGCCCGTGACCGCACCGAGGTGCGCCACGACAAGATGGGTTACGACAGGGAGTAAACGACTAGGCCCGATAGCTGGATCATTGTCGGTCGGATTTTTCGGCTGAAAACGTTTCGGTCACGGCCGTGCCGAGATCGTGGGTGCGGGTCCGTGGGGCCTCGTCGATGTCCGAGCGTTCAGGTGCTCCCCAACGGTCTGCTGGGCTTTTGAGAGCTGGCGGGGTAGGATTTTTGGATGATTCGTTTCGGCTCGTTGGAGCTGAAGTCCAACCTGTTTCTGTCGCCGCTGGCGGGCTACACGAACTTGCCGTTCCGCCTGGTGGCGCGGGAGATCGGGGGCCTCGATTTGGCGACGACCGATCTGGTCAACGCGAGGTCGCTCATCGAGGAAAATCCCAAGGCCTTCAAGCTCATTGAAACCAATGAGAACGATCGGCCTCTGGCGGTGCAGTTGTTCGGCTCCGTGCCCGAGGAGATGCGCGATGCGGCGGTGATGCTGCAGGAGCGCGGGGTAAGTGCCATCGACATCAACATGGGATGCCCGGTACGCAAGGTGTGCCGGGTGGGCGGCGGCTCGGCGATGATGGTCGAGCACGAACGGACGCAGCATCTGGTGCGGACGATGGTGGATGCGTTGCGTATCCCGGTGACGGCCAAGATGCGCTTGGGTTGGGATGACGACAATTTGACGGCGCCCGACCTGGTCCGCGCGCTGGAGGATGCCGGCATCGCCG
>JBDKKQ010000084.1:0-6249 GCA_039796015.1 Verrucomicrobiota bacterium | reverse complement strand
CGCCACCGGTGAGAACCGTCAGTTCTGTCGGTGTCTGGACCCAGCGGGGGGCTGACGGAGCTGCAGCGATTTGGAGCCGGGCATCGGCGCTCGTCAGTGTGGCCAAGCCGTTATCGAGTTGAACCGAGTACAGGCCACTGACTTGAGTTTGAGCATTCAAGACAGTGAGACTGGCACCAGTTTCGCCCGGGATGGGTGTGCCATTGAAACGCCACTGATAGCGGGGACGCGGCAGACCGGCGACCTCCACAGTGAAGGTGGCGGCATCACCTGGATTGACCGTTTTCTGGGTGGGTGGGGTGGTAATGGTCAGCGGAATGCTGGGGCCGGCGATGCCCGGGGAACCCGAATCACTGTTGTCCGTGGCCAAGAAGGCCCCCGGGACTTCAACCGTGGTCCGGGCTGTCAGAAGCCCGGTCTTGGTGTCACTCGTGAAGCTGGAGAAATTGGTCCCAGTGGCCGCGAAATCCACCGACACCGCGGGCGATGCTCCCGATGCGGCTGCAGCATCCCAGAGGCGGATACCGTCACCGGTCGAACTGAGTCCGATGCTTGCCGCGGTGTAGCTGATGATTTGAAGCGATGGTGAAAGCGCAGCGCCCCACCAGGAGCGGAACGCAGCCGCATCGATGTCCTGCACAAAGACAACGGATTCGCCGGGAGAAAGGGTGAGTGCGCCCAAGGTTACGGCACCGTTGGTCAGGCCGCCGTTGGAATCGTTGAACCGCCAACCCCGCAAATCGATCGGCGTCGTTCCGTAATGAGTGAGCTCGAACCAGTCGGCGTGCAGTGTGGGTGTCCCGTTGGTGGACTGGTTGGAGTGAACCTCAGTAACGGCCAATTGTGCGCGCACTTCCAAGCCCATCAGCAGAAGTCCTACTGCGGCCAAAATGGATCGGATCAGTAATTGAGCAGTCATTGGAGGAGCAGTTGGAGTCGGTGAAATCAAGGCGAGTGCGAAGCCTTATTTTCAAAGATGATGATGAGTTGTTTCCGACTGAACAGTGACGCTCCGGTGACAACACGGTGACATACATCCAGATATGCCTGCAGGACCCGAGTTTGGGTTTCAGGTCTCACCTAAAATCGACGTCACGGCTGGGTGAGCGGCGTGTGACAAGTTGCGGAAAATGGGGGTATTTCGATGAGCGCCTCTCCCATGCGAACGCGGTGTCCGCTCTGGAGATGCGAGCAGACCTTGAAGCCGGCCGGCGCGAACAGAATGATGGTGGAGCCGTGTTCGAACCATCCCAGCTCATCGCCTCGCACCACGGGTGTGCCGCAGGGGATTTCGCGAGGTCCTTTCCAACCTTGGCTCAACAGGAGGTTCAGGAAATGCAGTCGGATCGAGGCCACCAGAATGGCGGCCACGGCGACCATAGCCACCGGACGCCCATCTGCCAGGCGCAGTCGCACCACGGCTCGCTCGTTTTTGCAGAAAAGGTTTTCGACGCGTCGGAGGGCGATGGGATTGACGTTCCAGGTGTCTCCCGAAATGGAGGTCACCTTTTCAACGGTGCCCGATTCCGGACTGTGGAAGCGGTGATACATGTCCGAGGTCAATCGCAGGGTGATGAAGCTACCGTCCTGAAAATCTGCGGCGGCTCCGGCGCTGCCGAAGAGATCTTCGATCGAGTAGGGGAATCCCTTCGCTTGGAAAGCCTGCATCCCACGCACCGAACCCCAGGCTCCGATGATGCCATCACAGGGGCTTACCAGGATTTGGGGATCCGGATTCACCGGCCGCATCCCGGGTCGCAATTCGCGGGTGAAGCATTCCTGAAGGCTCCTGAATCGTTGGTGCTTGGATTCGCTGAGGTCGAGGTCGGTGAAGAGTTGCCACACTGCGATAGAAGCCCGCGTCAGCAGCGGGTTTCGAATACTGCTGAAGCGGCCCATGGCGTGGGTCAGCAGGGACCGTGGCAGACGATTGGTCAGCAAAAAGTTCAAATCCTCCTGCAACAGCAGGCGGTCGCGGAAGGCGCGCAGTCGGGTGGCAGTGCCGCCACCGTTGCGAGTTGACGTGTTAACAAAAGGTATCTTCATGTCTGAATTCTTAAATCCGTCGTGGTTTGCTTTGATCCCTGTGGCCGGTGCGCTGGCATGGGGTCGGCGGCGTCTCCAACTTTCCTTTGCCAAGCATCCGTCGCTGGCTGGCCACTCCCGGTGGGCCAAGCGGATCACCCGCTGGATTCCCGGTTATGCCTATGGGGATGAAGAGGTGTTCCGCACCGATGGAGCTTCGGACGCGGTAGAAGCGACCCGTCGACAGGGGTTCTTCCGTCTGGCGGGGCAGTTTGCCGGGCATCATCCGCGATCCATCATTCAATCGACGGAGGCCTCTCGTCACATCTCCGACCTCCAGTTCACCCGAGCCTATCGAGTGCCGTTTCAGTTCAGCCCGTATGTGCGGACCCATTTGAAACTGGGAGGATTTGTCGAGTCGTCGTCGGGAGTGCACATCACCGATTTGGACGGAAGGCGTTACCTCGATTTGACCGGTTCTTATGGGGTCAATGTCATGGGCTACGACTTCTACAAGTCGTGCATGGAGGAGGCGATGCAGCGGGTCCAGGCTTTGGGTCCGGTGTTGGGCAGCTTGCATCCCTGCACGGCGTGGAACGCCGAACGGCTTTGCCGCATTTCGGGCAAGGACGAGGTGTCGTTCCACATGTCCGGCACCGAGGCGGTCATGCAGGCTGTGCGCTTGGCGCGCTACCATACCGGACGCAAGTATCTGGTCCGCTTCTGTGGCTCCTATCACGGATGGTGGGATGATGTCCAACCGGGCCCGGGCAACCCCATGCCGCCCGGTTGCGTGTACACGCTGAAGGAAATGGATGAGGCCACGCTCCGGGTGCTTTCTACGCGCAAGGACATTGCTTGCGTGTTGGTCAACCCCCTCCAGGCGCTGCATCCCAACCGTCCAGCACCGGGCGACTCGACCTTGGTGGATAGCTCTCGCAGTGCCGGCTTCGATCGCCAGCGCTACACCGAATGGCTCCGGTCCTTGCGCGAGGTGTGCACGCAACGCGGCATTGTCCTGATTTTCGATGAGGTGTTTCTGGGGTTCCGACTCGCTCCTGGCGGGGCACAAGAATACTTCGGGGTTAATGCCGACATGGTCACCTACGGCAAAACGCTGGGCGGCGGATTTCCCGTCGGAGTCATTTGCGGACGTCGTTCTCTCATGGTTCGTTACCGCGAAGACCGACCCGCCGACATTTGCTTTGCCCGAGGCACGTTCAACTCGCACCCCTACGTCATGGCCGCGATGCAGGTTTTTTTGGAGCGGTTGGAAACGCCCGAGGTTCGCGCCTTGTACGACGGTTTGGACGAGCGCTGGAATCAACGGTGTCAGAGCCTCAACGATCGCCTCGCTAAGGCGAGCCTGCCCGTGCGAGTGGCCAACCTCTCGACGGTGTGGACGATTATGTACCAGGTCCCCAGCCGTTATAATTGGATGTTCCAGTTCTACCTCCGTGCCGAAGGGTTGGCGCTGAGTTGGGTGGGCAGCGGTCGACTCATCTTCAGTCTCAACTATTCCGAAGAGGAGTTTCAGTGGGTGACCGACCGATTTCTTCGGGCCGCCGTGTCGATGCAACAAGATGGGTGGTGGTCGCAGGTTCCCGGCGTGGATAACCGATCCATCCGCCGGCAAATCCTCCGGGAGATGCTGGGGAGGATTCAAAAGAAACCTTCCGGCCCAGTCACCGCCCAGGGACTTGCCAAACAAACCGCCTAGTCGTAGCGAAAGATGTCGGTTTCGCCGGCTCGATGGATCCAACTCAATCGATCCGGTTCAGTGGTTCGACTGAGCGTGGTCCATGGGGTCGATGAGTTCGCCCCGCAGCAGCGCCAGCGGTGAGCGCCAGTAAAGCATGATGTCGTGGAAGGGATCGGTCGTGATCTTCAGTGCCCAGACCAGTCCGGTGGTCACGTCGCGCAAAAAGAACAGGTGGACCGTACGGAAGATCAGCCCGCCGAGGCCGATGTACAACCAGATGAGTCCGAGGCTCTTGAGGTAACCTCCACGGACCACTTCCTCATTCAGCAAACCCAAGAAATTGGGGCTGAAGTAGAGGACTGCCGGAGCCACCGCCCACAGCGCCATGAGGACCACCTTACGTCGCAAGTTGTAGCCAATCTTAATGTCTTCCTTGTGCTCGTGGGTGGCTCGATTCACGTGGTCATACCCGCGCGGTTCAAAGAAGAAATGCCCAGACTGCCGCGAGGTCATGGAGATGCCCCAGGCGATGAGGGCTGAGACGGCCGGGTCGATGAAGAGGAACACGTAGGAGACCACAAAGGACATGGCGCTGATGAGGTGCAGCGATTGGTTGATCCGGCTGTGGTGGTAGTAGCGGTGGTCGTCCCAGCGCTGGGTGCGCAACGCTTCGAGGTAATGGGAAAACGGAGCGGTCATGATGCGGTTCATGGAGATGTTGATGATACAGACCGTTGGATCGGTCTGGTTTCGATTTCAATGAGGTTGTGTGAAGCTCCGGTGGCGGTCCTGTTTCGATACAGAAATATCGACAATCCGCCATCGGTTCGTTTCTCAGTCAGTGCCCCATGTAAAAGTGATCGAGGGGGCTGCAGCCAAGTTGGATCAAACCATCCCGCATCCAGCGCGACCGTTGCGGATCGCGCTGGTGACTGAGACCTATCCTCCGGAGATCAACGGGGTGGCGAGCACGGTGGCTCAGTTGGTGACCGGCTTGTTACTGGAAGGACATTTCGTCGAGGTGACGCGGCCGCGTCAGCCCAAGGTCGATGGAGTGTCCAAGGATGGCCCCAAGAATGGCCCAAGTCCTCGAACCGGTGTGACGGGGGATGGCGGTGGATCACTCGGGGGCCAGCCTCCGCGCTTTTCAGAACGACTCACCTCCGGGATTCCCATTCCGCGGTATCCGGAACTAAAACTGGGGCTTCCGGCTGCTGGCCGTTTGGAACGGGATTGGAAGGCGCAGCCGCCGGACATCGTGCACATCGCCACCGAAGGCCCGCTGGGATGGTCGGCGTTGCGCGTGGCGCGTCGATTGGGTCTCCCCGTGGTTTCGGAGTTCCGGACCAACTTCCATGCCTACAGTGCCCACTATGGTATCGGGCCTCTCCGCCACTGGGTTCTGGGTTACTTGCGGTATTTTCACAACCGGTGCGCCTTCACCATGGTTCCAACGGCGGGATTGGCTGCGGAATTAGAGGCTTCCGGCTTTGAGCGCTTGAAGGTGGTGGCCCGTGGTGTGGATGCCTGCCGCTTTCATCCCTCCCGCCGTTCTCAAGAATTGCGATCCTCGTGGGGGGCGGGCCCTTCCACACTAGTAATGGTTGCCGTCGGCCGCATCGCTCCGGAAAAGAATCTCGACCTCTTGGTCTCGGCGTATCGAAAGATCCGCACGGTCCAACCAGATGCTCGCTTAGTTGTGGTGGGCGATGGGCCTGCCCGCGCTTGGTTGCAGCGAGAGGCCCCCGACGCCGTGTTTGCTGGGCGGCGATTGGGCGAGGATTTGGCGGCCCACTATGCTTCGGCGGATTTGCTGCTTTTCCCCAGCCTCACCGAAACCTTTGGGAATGTAACACTCGAGGCCATGGCCAGCGGTGTTGCGGTCCTGGCCTTTAATTACGGTGCAGCCGGTCAGAGCGTGGTCTCTGGGGTCCACGGTTGGACGGTGCCCTATGGCGATCGGTCTGCGTTTGAGAGCACCGCTGAATGCGCAGTCGCAGACATGCTTCACCTGCGGCAGCTCGGAGCACAGGGCCGTCAGGTTGCAGAGACGATGGCGTGGACTGAAATCGTCCGTGAAGTGCAGGGTATTTATTTAAGCACCCTTCAGTCCGTTCGTTCCAGAGGGCTTCAAACGTAACATTTGGCGACTTGCCGCGATCGGGTTGGGAGGGCAGATATTAAAGACCGTTGTTTCCATTTCGTCACGCAACTGTGTCTTTGGATTGAAAACATCGGTAAATATCCGATGAAAGCGACCAAACTCCCCAAAAACCTCGCTGCCCAAATCTCTGCCCACCAAAAGGTCGAGCAACGAGTCGTGGTCCTGGTCAAGGCTGCCGAAGCAACCCATACCGAACATCGAAAAGCCAAGGCGGCCTACAAAGTCGCCAAAAAGACGGCACGCTCAGCTAAGATGGCGTGGCATCGTGCACGAATTCTTGCACGCGAGGGTCAGTCGATGTTGAAAAAGTCGACCAAACGGTTGGCCAAAGTGCGCAGCCAAAGTTCTTCGAAAGAGT
>JBDKKQ010000083.1:0-6566 GCA_039796015.1 Verrucomicrobiota bacterium | reverse complement strand
ATGGTTTGTCGCTCATTGTCGGCCGCGGACGGAGAAGAAGCTGTCTGAATTCTGCCTAGAGCAGGGTTACGAACACCGGTTGCCCGTGTACCGCAGTGTGAAGACTTACGCTCGCAAGCGTGTCGTCTTCGAGAAGCCGCTGTTTCCGGGCTACCTCTTCGCACGGGTGGAGAAGCGCTATCGGCAGATGCTGGTGCAGAATCGGTACGTGGCTAATGTGCTCAATATCCACGACCAAGCGGAGTTTGTGGGGCAACTCGACGATATTTACCGCGCCCTCGATGCGCAGGTAGAAATTCGGGTTTGCCCCGAAATTAAAGCAGGCCTGCAGGTGCGTATCAAATCGGGGCCGCTGCGGGGTATAGAGGCTTGGGTGGAAAGCCGCGCCAAGATGTCAGATGTTCACTTGCGGCTCGATTTTATCGGGCAGGCCGTTGTTGCAAAAATTCAGGCCGATGATCTCGAACTCATCTGAACGCCCTCCAAGGGCTCGTCCGCTGCCACCCCCCACGGCCCGTTCATCGGTGCTGGAGATCCTTCTTCAATGCAGTGAGCCGGGGGATTTTCTTGAGCATCGACTGGAGCGGATCCCAGGCTTGCAGACGCTTTCCGATGGAGACCGGCGTCTGGCGCAAGAAATCGCTTTCGGTGTCCTGCGCAACCGCTCGGCCTTGGACCATATTGTCGCCTCTCGCACCGATGGGCGGCCTCAGCGCCCGGTCCTTCGGGGCATCTTGCAGATGGGATTGTACCAACTGCTGTTCCTTGACCGGGTCCCCGATCATGCGGTGGTCAACGAGGCGGTCTTGTTGGCCCGTCAGCGCGGGTTTTCTGCGCAGAGTGGCTTTGTCAACGCGGTGCTGCGCGGCGTGGCTCGTGAAAAAGACGCCTGCCGAAAGGCCCTCTATGAGCTGCAGTTGAAAGATCCAGCCTTGGGCTGGTCTCATCCGGAGTGGTTGGTACAGCGATGGGCCGGAGTACTGAATAAGACAGATCTTCAACGGTTGCTGGAATGGAACAACTCCGCGCCGTCCACCTGTGCCCGGGTCAACCGACTCCGGACGACCTCGCAAGATCTTCTGGCCCGGTGGAAGACCGAAGGGGTGGATGCGATTCCGGTTCAGGTCGATTGGGCCGATCCCGACACCGTCTTCGCCCTCAGTCGGCATCCTTCTCTTGAAACTCTGGGTTCGTTCCGGGAGGGCGGCTTCTACGTCCAAGATCCCAGCACCCTGATGGCTGTGCACTTGCTCGATCCCCAGCCCGGTGAACGTATTCTAGATTTGTGCTCGGCTCCGGGCGGCAAAACTATGGCCATCGCCGAGCGTCTTAAGAACACCGGATGCGTTGTGGCTCATGATGACCATGCCGGTCGGCTGGAGTTGGTCCGTGAGAACGCCCTCCGCCTGGGAGTCACCGGAATTGAGTTGCAGCCCAACCCGGAACTTGGCGGACCCGAGGATCGTTTCGATCGGGTCTTGGTGGATGCTCCGTGTTCGAACACGGGAGTTCTTCGGCGGCGCCTGGAATTGCGCTGGCGCATTCAGCCTCAGGAAATCATTCGGTTGGCCGCTGAACAGCTTCAGTTGCTCCACCAGGCGGCCCTACGCGTCCGCCCAGGCGGCGTTTTGGTGTACAGCACCTGCAGCTTGGAACCGGAAGAAAACGAGCAAGTGGTCGAAGCATTCCTTCGGGATCACCCCGGGTGGACCGAGTCGGCCCGTCGCAGCCTTCATCCGGTGCGGACACCCGTCGATGGAGCCTTTGCCGCGAAGTTTCTCAGGCCCAGCTGAACCATCAATCGCATCTCCACCCTTAGCCCCCCGATATCATGCTCCACGCCACCTTGAATTGTCCCGAGACTTGGTCTCCGTTCCTTCGATCCAGCCCGGTCTGGGGTGTGTGCCTTGATTGGCTGCGAACGCTGACTCCAGAGACCCCGCTGGGAACCTACGAGTTGGAGGGGCCTACGCTGCATGCGTCGGTTCAGGAGTACACCACTCAAGACCGTCAGAGCTGTCGTTTTGAAAGCCACCGGGAGCACATCGACATCCAGTACACCATCGCTGGCATCGAGACGATCGACTGGATCCCGCGCGAGGCTCTGAGCCCGGATGGCCCCTTCGGCAACGACGTGCAGTTCTGGCACCCTGCCGACGATTACACGCCCATTACCCAGGCGGCCGGGCGGTTTTCGATCTTTTTCCCCAGTGACGCCCATCGTCCGAAAGTGATCCATGGGCAACCGACTCTGATTCGCAAGGTGGTCATCAAGATTCCCATTCACCGGGTCGGCTGACCTTGAAGGGGCTCCGACCTCATTGACCCCGGTACACGCAGCGCGAGGTGCAGGTCTCGGCGATGACCAGTTCGATTAAGAGTGGCAGGCGCGGCTTCAGTTCGTTCCAGAGCCACACGGCCAACCGCTCACTCGTGGGGTTTTCCAAACCCGGGATTTCATTGAGGTAGTTGTGGTCTATCTGGTCATGGATCGGCTGGAAGGCCGCCTTGAGGTCGGCGTAGTCCATCACCCATCCCGTGTCGTTTCCGACGGGTCCCTCGATGGCGACCTCGATGCGCCAACTGTGACCGTGGAGGCGGGCGCATTTGTGGCCCGTGGGCACGTTGGGCAGTCGGTGTGCGGCTTCGATCTGAAAGATTTTCCGGAGTTCCATGAAGAGAAGTTTTAAGAGAGTGGGTTAAGTTTCGAGGTCAGTCCAAGTCACCAAGTCGCCCAAGGCGGGCCGGCCATCGTGACGCCAAGCCGCCGGGGGTTCTTGCATGCGGCCAATAGGACAAATACGGCTCACGCCCCAATGGGCTAGCTGACGAGCTATGTCTGGCAAACGGTCATCGGGCGCCGCGACTGCGACCGTAGAGACTAGATGGCGGAAGGGTTCAGCGAACCGGAGAACTTCGCCCCATTGTCGAACGGGTTTAAGTTCGATAAACCGGTGGAGGCAGGAGGGTTGGAAGCGGGCGTCGTGGTTGAGAACCACGGTCCAGGCCGTGGATTCGGTGCTGGCCCACAGCCGCACGGTTGCGGGCGGATCGAAGAACAGCGAGCGGTTTAAATTCCGCTCGGTCAGCGACGCCATGGCCGCGGCCCTCAACGCAAAGGTGCTCCGTCGGGACTGGATGAGTGCCGATTCGGCGAGACCGATGGTGCCGCGTGGTTCGGTCGCTTCACGTCGATCTAGTTCGTCAGCCAACTCGGCAGCCAGCGTCTCCGCACTGCCGGAGGACTCCTCTTCGATATAGTAGGCGTGGGGAGAAAGGCATCCCAATTGGTTCCAGGCGGTGATGTCGTCGGCCATGGCGCGCACCAGTCGCTTGCGGGAATACGGGCTCAACGATTCCTTGGTAATAAGGCCGAAACTGATGCGATGCCCGTAGCCGATGAAGCGGGTGCGGGAGGGAATGCGGGGGCGCACCTCCGATAGCATGGTGTCGCTGCCGGTGGCGGTCACGCAGGCCGCTTCGGAGAAGAGCATGTCTTCGAGCTCGCGGGCATTCCATTCGTCATGGCTCCAGGAAACGAGCTCGAGGCAGGCTCCGATCTTTGATTCGGTGGCGGCCAGCGAGTGAGCGAAGAGGCGGGGTAACAGCGAGGCGTCGCGCGGGCATTTCACGATCTGGGCCGACCGTGTGATCAGACCCAGGATGATGGAGAACAGGGCCGGATTGGGCAGGTTACCCGCCGTTAGGTGCACCAACAGCTCGGGCCCCACGGCCAGTGAGGTGCGCCCCGTGCGGTGCTCGGCCGATCCTGCCCCGAAGTCGTCGAGGCGGCGGGCGTCGCCGAGATCCTGGGCGACGAGGGCCTCGAGCGACTCCACCGTGATGGAACGGAAGAAGCTATCGAGTCCGCGCGCTAGGGTGGCCGGGCTCCAGCCGGTTTCCTGGGGGCCGTCGCGGAGGGCTAGGATGCGAAATCGGTTTCCCGGTTCCAGCCATTGATCGGCGGTATGGGCGATCATCTCGATGACCGCTCGAGTGCGCTGTTGCAGAAGCCATTCGTTGCGGTTTCGGCGCACGGCGAAGCTGGCCTGCCGCAGCGTCTCCGCGGTGAGCTGGAGTTCTGGGCCGAGGTCGGCGAGGAACAGTTGGTGGAGGTTCATGGCCGCGTTAAAGGGTCATCCGCGAGCAACCGCGGGGCTCTGCCTCTGCGGCGCGCCCCAGCAGTTCAAAGGACTGACCGTGACGACGGCCGAGGTCGCTAGTTCCCAGAGCAGCGACCGACCAGACGTTGGCCAGGTCGTGGATTCGCAGGATTCCAGGTTCTCCCTCGGCCGTATCAAGGCCGGTTTCGGGATGGATGGTGCGAATGCGGACCCAGGGCGGAAATTGGAAACGGCCGCCCGACTCGTAGGCCTGTGAGGAGAGTTCGCTCATGCCATATTCGGGGATGATTTTTGGATCACCCAGCTGCTGGGCGATGGCCGCGTGCAGTTCAGCGCGGGGCAGGGAACGGGATCGGCCCTTGTAGCCTCCGGTCTCCATCACTCGTGAACCCGGGGGCAATCGGAAGGAGCGACCCTGGACCGAGAGCGCGTCGAACAGGTGGACAAACAGGAAGGCCGTGCCGAGGACAAGGGTCGGGATGCCGGCGGCGCAGGCCGACTGGAGTGCGTCGAGGGTGGCCTCAAGGCCTAATTCCCAGGCGCCGTCACCGCCCACGCGGCCCGTGAAGCCAGAGCCCGTTCCGCCGAAGTCTTGGATCACCACCTCCAGCATGTGGACCAGCGACGAATGGGGTGCGTTCGCGGGCTGCGGTGTCAGGGCCAGGCAGCGTGGGCGTAAGCCCAGCGGGAAGGTGGCCTCCGAGGCCAGCAGGTGCGCCGCAAACCAAGGACGCAAGGACTCCTCATACAGGGCCAGGGATTCGGCATGGTGGAAGTGCCGGCTTGGACGCTGGGCAGTCGTGCCCGACGAGTGGAAGACTCTGGTTCGAGCTTCGGGTTCGATGGCGGTGAATTCCAATTCCTGAAAGGCCTGAGTGGGCACCGCGGGGATTTCTAGCCAAGACCGCACCTCTTCCGGCCGGCGTCCTCGAGCATCGCAGAGCAGTCGGTAGGCCGGAACGGCCTCGTATTGGAGAGCGAACAAGTTCAGTGCCACTGCTTCCCAATCGGCAGGTGGGGGTTCGGGCGCGTCGAGCAGGTTCTCCGGCTTCGGGCAGCGGCCAATGAGGGCGCGGACTTGGTCCGCCAAGATTGAATGGCTTTGGGTCATGCGGTTTTGTAGGAATCCTTTCCGGAGGTCCGTAGACCGGGGTCGGGAATCCATCTGGCTGGTTTTCCGCGACAGCCATCTCAAGGGTTTAGGCGACCCATGCAGGGTCTGTCCAGACTTACCGGGGTTCAGAGGGTCGGCGATGCCCTGTTTTTGATCCGATTCGGAGAATCGAAGTGCAAGGGGAGGGACGCATCGAGTTGATCCACGCTTGTAGGATTAGGGGGCACCCGGCCCCTGCTGGCAAAGTTTCTGGGGTTGGCCCCGGGCTCGGTCTTCAGAACGTTGCCTCTGGGAGGCTGCTTCTTGGTTGGAGGCCGATTGAAATCTCGGATAACCTCAACCCATCCATGAAGGTGCTCATCCTTGCCGCCGGTTATGCCACGCGGCTGTATCCGTTGACGTTGACTCAGCCCAAGCCTCTGTTGCCGGTCGCGGGCAAACCCATGATCGACTATGTCATGGACAATCTGGCCCCGATCGGAGGCATCGACGAAGTGTTCGTGGTGAGCAACGCCAAGTTCGCAGGCCAATTCTCTCAGTGGTCTGAGGCCTACCGCGAAGCCTCCCAGCACTCGTTCCGATTTTCTGTAATCAATGACGGATCGACCGACGATTCCAACAAGTTGGGGGCCATCGGCGACCTGAACTTGGTGCTCGAACAGGAGAATCTGGACGACGACTTGATCGTGGTGGCCGGTGACAACCTCTTTAACCAGAGCCTCCGTGGGTTCGGGGACTATTGCCGCTCTCAGAAGTGTCCTGTGTTGGGGGTGTATGACGTAGGGAGCCTTGAGCAGGCCCGCAAGTACGGCGTCGTGGACATCGATGCAACTGGCCAAATTAGCAGCTTTGTTGAGAAGCCTGCGGATCCTGCCAGCACGCTCATCGGGATCGCGCTCTACTACTACCCGCGCCAGTATTTAGCCATGGTTCGGCAGTACATCGCTGAGGGCAATAATCCGGACCAACCGGGCCGCCTGATCCAGTGGTTGTATCCGCGCACTCCGGTGATGACATGGAGTGTTCCTGGTATTTGGTACGATATCGGATCCAAGGAAACCCTGGCTGAGGCCAATCGCATTTTCGCACGCCGCTGAGCGGCCGTTTTGAAATCTCGAGCACTGCCGCGGAGCGGTCCGCTTGAATGACTTGTCTGAGTCCGCACTGAGAGCACTTCCCAAAGAGAAACCCTCGGACGCAACGATTGCTGCCATGAACCACCTCGCTTCTGCATTCCTCGCCGTCGCCCGGTCACGTCCTGACAAAACGGCCTTGTACTGGGGCGATTCCCGGTACACCTACGGCCATTATCGGGACCAGATCCTAGG
>JBDKKQ010000082.1:0-16448 GCA_039796015.1 Verrucomicrobiota bacterium | reverse complement strand
CGGACCATCACAGCAAACTCACCGGGCTGATTGAAGATCTTGAGCAAACCATTGGCATCGGTCGAGGCCATGTCCTTGTCGTTGGCCTCAAAGAGAGAGCTTCGGGTGACGTCCTCGGTGGAACCATCCGAGTAGTGGGCCGTCACGACCAACTGCTGCTCACCATTGAGTGCCAACGTCCGCGCTGATGGGAAAACTTCGAGCCGCTGGACAGTGGCCGCGTTGGTCTTGCCGGCCGGCATCCCCTGAGCGATCCAACGCACCAACCGTCGGTAGTCATCCGAACCAATTTCCAGACGCTTGCCGCCGCCGTGCGGCATTTCAGCCGTCCCCTTGGTCACGAGCATGGATCGAGGCGGATCGGCCGGAAACAGACGTCGCCCACGGGCCTCGCGAACCAAGTGTTCGTAGTCTTCGTCTGGCTCGAAGCCGAGCAATGAGAGGCGAAACCCGTTCTGGCCGGCTGCCTTGCCATGGCACCCGCCACCATTGCAGCCATTCTTTGTGAAAATCGGAACAATCTGATTGGCGAAGTGCAGCGGTGCTGGCTGCCCCGCATGAACGACGCGGACCGGAAGTCGCGCCGTCACGCCGTCACGGCTCTTGGCTGAGATCACCGCGGCCCCATCGGCCACCGGAATAACGCGGCCCGTGGTATCGAGCCGGACAATGCCCGCAGGCTCCGCGCTCCAACTCACCTCACGGCTGATATCCTGGGTACCATTCAAGGTGGCCAGCAATTGCTGCCGGGCATCCTGAGAATCGAGGACCAACTCACCCGCTCCGGCCCGATAGTGCAACTCGAGCGTTGCACCCTTGAGCAGTCCGGGGCTGCCGACCACGAAAGCCACCAGCAAGGTCATCGCTCCCACAAGGGCCCGCCGGGCCGCTTGCGAGGCCTTTGGGTGGGCCACCACCACCATCGAGGAAAAGTTTATGAAATCGAATGAAAGGCGCATGGAAGAAAACCCCATCAAGAAACCAACTCACGCATGGGCTGACACCCCTCAGGGACCAGGAATTGAGGGCGACCGGTGAGGTCCGGAAGAGTCACCTTGTTCACATCGACACCCAGGTTCTGGTAAAGCGTGGCGAACACCTCACCGAATTGGACCGGCCGCTCGCTGGGTTCGCCACCCAGACGGTCGGTAGCCCCGATCACCTGCCCCACCTTCATGCCGCCACCGGCTAGGAGGGCGCAGCTGGCTCGAGGCCAATGGTCGCGACCGCCATCCTTATTAATCGTGGGCGACCGACCAAACTCGCCCCAAGCGATGACGCTGACATCGTTCTGGAGCCCTCGATCATGCAAGTCGGCAATGAGAGCGCTGAGGGCTTGATCCAACAAAGGCAGGTCATTGCGGGCGTTGCCGAAATTGTTGCCGTGATAATCCCAGAAGCCGTAGGCCACGGTCACAAATCGGGCTCCGGCCTCCACCAATCGGCGGGCGACCAAGAACTGCTCATTGAGCATGGGGGCTGCATCGCCATGCACCTTGGGATCGCCTTTGCCGTAGCGTTCCCGGACGGCGGCGGGCTCTTTCTCGACATTCAGCGCCTCAAGCAGACGACTCGAGGTCAGCATGCCGAAGGCCTGCTGATTGAACCCGTCCACCCCAGCCATGAGACCACTGGCATCCACCTCGCGACGGAAACGGTCGAAAGAGGTGAGCAAGGCCCGACGATCCGCCAACCGATCGGTGGTGATGCCATTGAGCACCATGTCGGACTTGGCGTCAGCCGCAGGGCGAAAAGCATCATGCGATATCCCGGCATAGCCCGCATTGGCGGCATTGTAAGGCCGGTGCTGCATCCGCGGTTCCATACCCACGAAGGCCGGGACCGAGTCATTGGTCGTACCTAGCACTCGGGAGACGCTGGCACCAAAGGTCGGCCATCCTCCGGGTGGCTCACCGGCCTTGCGCCGACCCGTCTGGCACATGAAATCAGAGTGGTCGTCGATCGCGTCGCTAATTGAACGAATCACCGCATACCGCTGGGCCTGTTTAGCCAATAGCGGGAGATGCTCGCAAATTTGAAACCCAGGAACGGTGGTCGATATCGGGCGGAATTCGCCGCGAATCTCTGCCGGCGCATCCATCTTGAGGTCAAAGGTGTCTTGGTGGGGCGGCCCGCCCGGAAGGTACACCATGATCACGGCCTTGTGGTTGGACCGGAGCCCGGAAGCCGCCTCAGCCCGCAGCAATTGAGGCAGGCTCAATCCGCCCAATCCCAATCCGCCGATCCGGAGAAAACTCCGTCGGGAGATCCCGTCACAAAAACGGTTGGAGGGTCCGGCAAGGGTCAACATGGCTAGGCAGACGTGAAGGGACTCCTGGCATGTTCACGCAAAAACAAGCCAGTCTGAGAACAAAGGGTCAGGGTCATCCCACAAGTTCCTTCATGGGTTGAACCCCCGGGTCGACGAGAAATTGGGGCCGACCGCCCAAATCCGGAACGGTGACCTTGTTCACGTCCAACCCCATAGCATGATACAAAGTCGCATGAACCTCACCGAAGGTGGTCGGTCGAGAATCGGCCTCACCACCCAATCGGTCGGTGGATCCGATCACCTGCCCATGCCGAAGGCCGCCTCCAGCCAATAGCGAAAAACCGACCCGAGGCCAGTGATCGCGACCGCCATCCTTGTTGATGGTGGGAGTTCGTCCAAACTCTCCGGCGACCAACACGGACACATCCTTGTCTAATCCCCGCTCGTGGAGATCGGTGATGAGCGCACTGAGCCCCTGATCGAAGAGCGGAAGATCCTGACGCAACGCTCCAAAGTTATCGCCATGATGATCCCACCGACTGAAGGCGAGAGTGACACAACGGGCTCCCGCCTCGACTAGACGTCGGGCCACTAGGAACTGTTCCATCAGTTTCGGGGCCCCATCGTCCCGATTGCGGGAGTCTCCCTGGCCATAACGGGCTATGACTGCGGGGTCCTCGTTCTTGAAATCCAGGGCGCGCATGAGACGACTGGAGGTCAGGATGCCAAAAGCCTGCTGGGTATAGGCATCAGCCCCAGCCAACTGCCCGCTGGTGTCGACCTCGCGACGGAAGCCATCGAGGGCCCCCAGAAGCGTTCGGCGATCAGCGAGGCGATCCAAGGTGATGCCATTGAGCACCATATCGTCCTTGCCACCTCCCTTGTTGATCTCGAAGGGCGCATAGGCCGCTCCCAGATAACCGGCCACGCCATTATCGGACCAGGGGACATGCCCCATCTTAGGCGCCAACCCGACGGAGGCGGGAATAGCTGGATCGGCAGAACCTTGAAGCTTTGCTAGCAGAGCCCCCATTGCCGGCCAGCCTCCTGGAGGTTGATTCCGGTTCAATCGACCTGTGTAGGTTTGGAAGGACTCGTGACGGTCTTCCATGCCCACCATCGACCGGATCAGCGTGCATCGATCCATCACCTTGGCCATCCGCGGCAAATGCTCGCAAATCTGCAACCCAGGCACCGACGTGGCGATCGGATTGAATTCGCCCCGAATCTCAGCCGGAGCATCCTGCTTGAGATCGAACATGTCCTGGTGGCTGGGGCCACCCGGCAAAAAAATGAGAATAACCGCCTTGTGGGATCGGCTCGTAGGACGAAGCCCCACCGACGATTCCGCCCGAAGCAACGAGGAAAGACCAACGCCACCCATGCCCAACGCACCAATGCGCAAAAAACCCCGCCGCGAGACGCCGTCGCAAAAGCCGCAAGACGATGATTTTGGACCCAGAATGGTAAGCACTGGAATAAGGGGAAGGTGAATACTCACAGCACTTCAAAAAACGATGAGTGTCAACCCCGAAGCCCCCTATTTTTTGGGGTTTCTTCCGACCAATTCCAACGGGGTGATTGCCGGGGTTCAACAACGCCCAATTTCACCCTCTCTACCTGTGTTTCTTCCGGAGATAATCAAGCGGAGAACCCTAGCAAATCCAGCGGGAGAAGACCGACAGGAACCACCCTTGCCGAGGCCCAAGCCAACAAAACGGGGTCCGGCACCTTTGGCACCGGACCCCGTAAGATTCTTGAAATAAAGGAAGCTGAGTGCCGATTAGGCGGTCAACAGCGTGTCCTTTTCCTTAACTGCCATGGCTCCCTTGCCGATACGGCCGCGCAGGTAGGTCAGCTTGGCGCGACGCACAGAACCCTGACGCTCCACCTCGACCTTGTCCACGCGCGGGGAGTGGGTCGGGAAGATACGCTCCACACCCTCGCCGTAGCTGATACGGCGGACGGTGAAGGTTTGGTTCAAACCGCGGCCGCGGACACCGATCACGACGCCCGCGAAGATCTGAATACGCTCCTTGTCGCCCTCGACGACCTTGGTGTGCACCCGGACGCTGTCGCCCACGTTGAATTTCGCGGGTTCCTTGCGGAACTGCTCGCCCTCGATTTTGTCAAACAATACGGCCTTGTTCATGGCTGTGTTCTCTTCAAATTTCCAAAACTAAATTTCCCGAACCCTCAATCTTACAAAAATGTAGTTTTCCAAAAAAATTTCCGCCGGTCAATTCGACATCCAGAATTTCGACATCCAGAATTTTGCCCCTGCCTCAGTGCCGATCTGGCATTTATCAGATTTCGATTCGAAATCCGATCTAAACTCGACCAGCCCGAAGTTGGGCTATTTGCCCGGTTTTCGCCAGCGGTACTTTTCCCACAGATCCGGCCGGTGCTCGGCCGTCCGCCTCATGGATTCTTTCTGTCTCCATCGAGCGATCTCGGAGTGGTTCCCAGACATGAGCACCTCAGGAACCGTCCACCCGCGAAACTCCGCAGGTCGGGTATAGTGAGGGTATTCCAGTAATCCGTCACCATGAGATTCTTCGGAAGTGCTCATCGCGTCTCCAAGAGCTCCCGGCAACAGGCGGGTCACGGTGTCCACAATGACCATAGCTGGCAACGCGCCATTGGTGAGAACATAGTCGCCGATGCTCAAGGCATCGTCGGCCAAATGCTCCCAGATCCGCTCGTCAAACCCCTCGTAACTCCCGCAGATCAAGATCACATGATTCAGGGCCGCCAATTCACCAGCCACTGCCTGGTTGAATGGACGCCCACCGGGAGCGGTGAGGATGACTCGCGTTTCTGGCCCCCGAAGGGACTCCACTGCTTCAAAGATCGGTTCCGGCTTGAGAACCATTCCTGGTCCGCCGCCGAAGGGTCGGTCATCGACCGTTTTATGCCGGTCATGAGCCCAGTCGCGAAGAAAGTGGATCTTGAGATCCAAAATCCCGGCCTTTCGAGCTCTCCCCACGATGCTCTCGTCCAAAGGACCTGAGAACATCTCCGGAAATAGGGTCAAAATATCAACCTTCATGGGGCACTCCGCCAAAGTTTGTCGCCTCACCCGTTTTTGCACCACGTCCACCAGGCTTCAAAAAAGCGCCAACGAACCTCAAGGGATCCATCAACGGTGAAACCTAGAATTTGACGCGACCGCGAGAAAATACTGCAGAACCTCGGTCGAATCCAATCACGACCCCGCTGTTTTTTGGAGGTGCTTGAGATCCACTGAAAACTCCGCCACAAAACATCGATTCAAGTTGGTGCAAAAACCTCCAGCCGCTGAATCCGCTCTGCAAACTAGGGATTCAGAACACTAGGCCGAAGCGTTTAAAACCCAGACGATTGGTTTTCGATGGTTTTACACCGAGGCTTATACACCGAGGTTTTTACCAAGCTGAATCAACCGACGGTTAGCCAACCATGAGCCCTCCCAAGGTCGGCCAAGGTCGATCAAGGTCGATCAACGCAAGAGGCCAGTCACTGCAAGTTGAGACCGGGGGAGCCGAGGAACTTTGGACCCATGGATCCCTCTGCAAACGACTGTGCAAGAAAGACCTAGTTGAGAGACGGTGGACCGAGATAGGCCTCACCTAGACACCTAGATGGATTAGATCGAATCGACCCAAGAGTGGTAGAAGGGGGCCTTGAATTGACCGGAGCTTTGGACCGAACGGAGCTTTGGACCGACCGGGGCTTCGGGCCGACCGAGGCTTCGGGCCGACCGGGATTGTGGCGACCCAAACTCTCGACAGCCTAGGCCGTCGGAGAGTTCTGTCGGTGAGCTCTATTCGTCCTCAACCAAATCTACCGTGCAGCGGCGACCCGCCTTGGCCGCGCCCACTTGGAGCACGGACCGAATAGCCTGAATCGTACCGCCACGACGACCAATGATCTTGCCAGCGTCTTCGCGAGCGACACGCACCTCGTAAACTGTAAGGCCACCCCGTTCGGCAGGAGTCACGGAGACCGCTTCCGGTTCATCCACTAACTCCTTCACCACAAACTCGAGGAAGGCCTGCATAGCGACAGCGTGTCAGCGATGAAACGCTTTAGGCGGCAACAGCAGCAACAGCAGCCACCTTGACGGACTTCTTGATGAAAGAAGCCACGGTCTCGCTGGGCTGAGCACCGACACCCATCCAATATTGGGCGCGACCCAAGTCCAAGGTGTAGTTGTTGCCCTTGGTCTTAGGATTGTAGGTGCCAATCTCTTCAATGAACCTGCCGTCCCGGGGACTGCGTCCATTGGCCACCACGATCCGGTAAACCGGGTTATTTTTGTTACCGCCGCGCTTCAGACGAATACGAACCATAGAAATGTGTATTTCTGCCCGGTTTCACGGGCGAATTGCCTCAAATGAAAAAACAAAGTAGTATCAATCCCACTGGGGAGGCAAGCGATCATTTTGTAAACCTGATCAACACGTCCGCTCACCCCATCCTGCGAAACACCCATCAGATGATGGTTTTGTCCGGAATGACCGACCCCTTGGGAATGACCAAGATACCGTCCCGAATGTAATAGAGGGGGTGATCCACATCGGCGGCCTTGCCCTCCGGCGACAAAATGCAGTGGCGGCCGATCCGGGCATTCTTGTCGATGATCGCGTTGTCGATCCGCGTTCCACGGCCCACGCCAATGGGGATCCCCTGGTTTTCAGGGCGATTGCGCTTCTCGGTGTTGTCGTAGTAGTCGGCACCCATCATCACCACGCGATTCAAGCAACTCCCCGCGTCGAGGATGGATCGAATACCCACGACGGCGTGGCGCAACTGTGCGTGGTCAATGGTGCACCCGTCGGCGATCACCGCGTGATCGATCGCTGCACTCTCGATGCGGGTAGCTGGCAGGTAGCGGGGCCGTGTAAAAACCGTGGGGTTGAAGAAATCAAACTGAGGCCGATCACTCGTCTGATCGAGACTGGCCTCGAAGAAGCTGCGGATGGTTCCGATGTCCTCCCAGTATCCCTGGAAAATGTAGGAGTAGACCCGTTGATTCTCGATGGCCCCCGGAATGATGTGCTTGCCGAAATCGGTGTGATTGTTGTTCAGCAACTCGAAGAGGACGTCGCGGTTGAAAACATAAATACCCATCGAGGCGAGGTAGAGGTCTTCATCGCGCTGGATGCCCAACTTCGGATAAGTGGCACGGTCGAGCTTCATGGACTCCAACACCGCCGGATCCTTCGGTTTCTCAACGAAACGGGTGATCCGGTTCTCGGGATTGACCTGCATGATGCCCAGCGCCGAAGCCTCGCGCGCGGCCACGGGTATGGTCGCGACGGTCAGGTCGGCAGAGTGATCGATGTGCGCTTGAAGGACCGACTGGAAGTCCATCTGGTACAACTGGTCACCCGAGAGAATCAGCGCGTACTCGAAGTCGTTGTTCTTGAAGTGCTGAAGATTCTTACGCACCGCATCCGCCGTTCCCTGATACCAACTCGTGCTGGAGAAGCTCTGCTCGGCCGCCAGTAGTTCCACGAAGCCGCCGCTGAAGTGATCGAACTTGTAGCTCTGGGAGACGTGCCGGTGCAGCGAAGCCGAGTTGAACTGCGTGAGCAAATAGATGCGGCGCAGGCCACTGTTGATGCAGTTCGAAATGGGAATATCGACCAACCGGTACTTGCCAGCCAGCGGCACAGCCGGCTTGGCGCGATCCCGGGTCAGTGGGAACAATCGAGTCCCCTGACCTCCCCCCATGATGATGCTGAGGGTGTTTCCGTTGAATGAGGAGGGGCGTGGAAGAGGCATGCTGGGAGGACCTAGTTTTGGTCTTTCTAGTCCCGACTCCTTTCTTTCTCAAGGTGAGATAAACCCTCAAGTCGGTTCACTCACACTGGCCAGATTCTTCCACCGCCAGTTTCCAAGCTTCCTCTTCAGACCAACCGTTGGCCGCCACCATCGAAACCACTCCCATCCAGATCGATGAGAATGTCCCGAGGTTCGGCCCCCTTGCCCGGCCCAACGACACCTCGATCCTCCAGTTCATCCATCATGCGAGCGGCACGCCCGTAGCCCAATTTGAGCCTCCGTTGAAGCAGGGAAACACTTGCCTTCTTCTCCGTGCGGATGACCTCAATGCACTTTTGAAGAAGTTCATCATCCTCGCTGCTCCCCTCGTCGTCGGGATCAAGCGTCATAGATCCCAAGCTGCTCTGAGCCTTCTGCAGGGCCTGATGAATCTCGGGCTCGTAGCTCGGTTTGCCCTGCACGCTGATGTGACTCATCACCGCTTCAATCTCGGCGTCAGTAATCAGAGCCCCTTGAGCCCGAATCAATCGCCCGGATCCGGGGGGTAAGTAGAGCATGTCGCCCTTGCCCAGCAGCTTGTCGGCACCCATCTGATCGAGGATGGTGCGGGAGTCGACCTTGGCTGCCACCTGGAAGGCAATACGCGCCGGGATGTTGGCCTTGATGACGCCAGTGATGACGTCCACCGAAGGCCGCTGGGTTGCGACGATGCAATGAATGCCCGCGGCCCGTGCCATTTGCGTGATACGGGCGATGGCCATCTCGACATCGGCCGGAGCCACCAGCATTAGGTCCGCCAACTCATCGATGATGACCACGATATAGGAGAGCTTTTCCGGGATCACGATGTCCTCATCCCGGGGGACAACGATCTGCTCATCAATTTCGACAGCAAACCCATCAGCCCCCGGTTCGACACGCTCCTTGCGTGTGGTCAGCGGCAATTCCGGATCCTTGGGCGGCAGCGGTTTTTCTTTCGGCCGCTCATTGAACGACTTGATATTGCGCACCCCGACCCGAGCAAAGATTTGGTAGCGCTTCTCCATCTCGTTGACAACCCATCGCAAGGCAAGGATCACCTTCTTGGGATCCGTCACCACTGGCACGACCAGATGCGGCAGCGCATTGTACTGCTGCAATTCCACCACCTTCGGATCGATCATCACGAAGCGGAGTTGGTCCGGGCTGAATCGGTACACCAAGGAGGCGATAATGGTGTTGATGCACACCGATTTACCCGAACCGGTACTGCCAGCGATCATCACGTGGGGCATCTCAGCCAGGTCGGCGATGATCGGATGCCCATAGACATCTTTGCCTAGGGCCAGCGGGATCCGAGCCTTCGTGTTCTGCCACTCCGGGGATTCCAGAAGATCCCGCATGATCACCTTGGTCTTGATTGCATTGGGAACCTCGACACCCACCGAGGATTTGCCAGGAATCGGAGCTAAGATGTTCAGCCGTTCGGCCTTCATGGCCGCGGCGATGTTGTTGGTCAGGCCTGCAATCTTCTCCAGTTTCACCCCCGGCGCCGGATGCAATTCATAACGGGTGATGGTGGGCCCCTTGGTGATATCGCCCGGTGCGACCTCGATGCCGAACTGAGCCAGCGTTTGAACCATGAGCCGAGCGTTGGCCATGAGTTCCTCCTTGGTCTCGGTCGGTTTGACGGAGGTGTCGGGCAGGCTCAGCAGGTCAATTGAGGGCAGTCGATAATTTCCGATGATTGGCGCGCTGGCCACGGTGATCGGCTTAATCTTGCGAGGCTGCATCACCACGCGTGGACGAGCAGCGACCACAGGCAGCGCTTCGGCCATTGGATGTGCAGCGTCCTCAGGGCGATCCCAAGGAGGAGCATCCTCGCCATCGGTGCCATCGGGGTGCTCAGCCCTAGGCCCGACGGACTCAACGGATTCAACAGTGCTCCCCTCATCATCAGTCAAATCAGCACCCGGCGGACGGCCCAAAATGCGCTCAGCCACCGACTTGGGCTTCCGGGGTTCCGATGCCAGAGCCGGCTCGTCGCCCGCAGGGGCGAGCACCGCAGAAATTTCATCAGCCTTAATAACCTCGCCAGCCTGGACGGTCCGAACCTCCCGGGGTTGGGGGACACTCAAGTCACGAATGGTCACCTCGGGGAAGGGTTTTAAATCGGCTCCCACTCCGGAGGGTTCCGAAGCCCCGTCAGGCTGGGGAACTACAGCCGCCTTGGCACGGGCCGGCTTGGTGACCGCGGAAGAGACCTCCGACTCGACGTCCGCTTGCTTGGTCAACTCACGAGCCTTCTTCTCCAACGCCTTAGCCTTCTTCTCGATGGAGGCCTCCTCGGCAGCCATCTTTTCCTCGGGAGTCTTCGGGACACGCACCCACAACTGCCGGATCCAAACCAGCAACTGGTAGTCAGTGAGGAAGAGTAGGCTCGCCAGATAGATGATAACGTAGGTCACCGCCGCACCCATTCGGCCCACCGAATACTCGACCCAGGCATTGTTGATTTGATGCCCCAGAAGCCCTCCCGGACTAGGCCCGCTATTCTTGCGAATTTGGACACCCGGGATCCAACGCTCGCAAAGATCCAGCACGCCCACGCAGGCGATCACCAGGCCCACCGAGGCGAGGAGCGATCGCCAACGACGCAGGTAATTCAGGGAAGGAATGAAGGACGCGAAACCAAACCCCAACAACAGCACCGGGAGCACCCAAATACCGAAACCCAGGACTAGATGAAGGTTGTAGACCACGTGGGCCCCGAAGCGGCCCATCCAATTCCGGATGGCCGTATTGGGCTCGGTGGTGTTGACGCCAAGATCCAGTCGATCGTAGGAAATGAGGGCGGCGGCCAGCACCACCGCCACCAGGATTAGCAACAACCCTTGGCTATCGACCCAGATACGGTCCTTGCTGGATTCCTCTGTCCGCTCTTTGGTCGCCACGCCTGCCAATCTACGGACCCGCCGGAGGCAACGGCAAGCGGGGAACCGCACGGTTAAAGAATGAGCCGGATTGGCGGTCGCCTTCAGAGGCCCGACCGCTTATCTTCCCGCCCACCGGACAGGCCACGGTGATTGAACCATGCCCGAACCCATCGATATCGAGATCACAGAGAGCCGCCCCGGCCTGCGCCTGGACCGCTACCTTGCAGAGCGTTTCCCAGAGACGTCGCGGGGGCGCTTCCAGCAACTGATCACCGAGGGAGCCGTGCTCGTGAACGGTTCTTGCCCCAAGTCCACCGACCATCCGCGGGTGGGTGATCACATCGAGGTCTGCTGGCCGGAAGCCATTCCCAGCGAAGTTCTGCCCGAGAACATCCCCCTGGCCATTCTCCACGAAGACGAAGACTTGCTGGTAGTTAACAAATCCGCCGACCTGGTGGTGCACCCGGCTGCGGGGCATTCCTCCGGCACATTGGTCAACGCACTCCTCTATCATTGCCAAGACCGCTTGAGCGGCATCGGTGGCGTCGAGCGGCCCGGCATTGTCCACCGCTTGGACCTGGGAACCAGCGGTTGTATCGTGGTAGCCAAAACAGATACGGCCCATGCTCACCTGTCGGCGCAATTTGCTGATCGCACCGTTGAAAAAGCCTATTTGGCGCTGGTCATCGGCACGGTCCGTCCGCTCAACGGAGATATCCGGGCCCCGATTGTCCGCCACCTGATCCAGCGCAAGAAGATGGCGGTGACGACGCCGGGCAAAGGACGCGAGGCTTGGACCGAGTACCGCTGCCTCGAGTCACTGAGGGACGCCTCATGGATTGAGTGCCAATTGCACACCGGCCGAACCCACCAAATTCGGGTTCACCTCACCCATCTAGGCTTTCCGTTGCTCGGCGACGACGTGTACGGAGAACGGGCCAACGCACGATTCTTCCAGGAACACCACTGGAAGGCCCCCCGTCAAATGCTCCATGCCGCCCGATTGGCTTTCCTGCATCCACGCACCGGCCAAAAGATTCGTTTCGAGGCCCCGTTGCCTTCTGACATGGCGGCCTGTCTCGATCGACTGCGAATCGCCCCGATCCCCGAAGCTCCGCCGCCTGCGCGAACGAGCCGAGCCTCGCGTTAACCACCGAGCCTCGCGTCAACCATGAACGAGTCTCGATCGCAATTCCTTAAGCAGAGCCTTTGGATGATTGCGGCCACCCTGGGGGGCGGAGCTGGAATGGCTCTGGTCCACGGTTCCGTCTCTAAGCTCGGTGGGGCTCAAGTCTATTTTCAGTTCAAGTCCTTGATGGCGATTTTCTACGTCGTGGGCGCCGCCCAAGGGGCTCTTTGGACTCTGACGGCACGACAAACTGCCACAGCACTCACCCACGACGCCATCCAAGCGACACGGGCTGGCCTCAAGCGTTCGGCAGGCATCGTCCTGCTGGTTATGACGCTGGCCGGTCTGGCACTCATCCCGGGCGGACCCACTCTGGCGAGCCTCCTGAAACTCACCTCGGTGTTGCCTCTCTGGATCACCTGGGGGCTGATCCTTGCGTCACTGCTGGCAGCCATTCAGCGTGGTATCCTTCAAGGGCGACAAGATTTTGCCGGACTGGGATCCATGTCGATCGTAGACGGATTGGGACGCTTTGCCTCCGTGGTCGCCATACTGACCTGGGTGGGCGGAGGCGCTTCGGGCGCGGTTGCTGGGGCTTTGTCGGCGACTCTCATCGCCATGGTGGTGGGTTTTCGCGCGTTGAAACCGTGGCCTATAGAAACCACAACACTCACACCGACCACTGAAAACACCCCGCGGCCTGCAATCGGAGCGACCAGCGGCTTCTGGCCTCTGTTTCTCGGTGCCACCGCGCTCCAGTGCTTGGGTCAGCTCGACAATTTGTTCCTTCAGGGAGCAGTGCCCGAAGCATGGCAAAAAGAAGTGGGGTCCCGCTATTCGCCTGGAGCTCAGGTCGGGTTCGCCCTCAGCCAGTTCACCGTGCCGCTGGCGCTGGTCATGTTTCCTAAGGTGGCCCGCAGCGCCGCCGGGGGCGACGGTCATCAGGCATTCCGCTGGACCTTGATCGCCACAGCGACCCTTGGTGGATTGGCGGCCTTGGGCTGTACCCTTCTACCCTGGCTGCCGGTCAAAATCCTGCTACCGGGAATTCCTACGGAACTTTCAGCCCCACTAGTGCCGTGGTTCGCCTGGGGCATGCTGGCCTTCACGCTGGCCAACGTGCTCTTCAGCGACCGGATGGCTCATGGCGATTTCCGCTTCGTGCCCGGAGCCTTGGTTTTGGCGGCGGCGTATGGCGTCAGCCTTTGGGGCTTTCAAGACTCTCTGCTGCGCGGATCGCCAGCCGAGGGCCTGCAGCGAGTGGTTCAACGACTCGTCCTCTTCAATGCTGCCCTGCTGGTGTGGGCAGTGCTGGTCAGCCTCCAGAGCCGGTTCCGCCGACGCGGGACGAACTGAGCAAAATCCCCCAGTCTCCGAGAGCCTGGCGCAGTGCCTCTACCGGCAACCCGATGACATTGCTTTCCGAGCCGGCCACGGACTCCACCAACCAATCTCCGTGCTGTTGCAGAGCGTAGCCTCCCGCCTTGTCGAGCGTGTGGACGACCGCCAGATAGCGATGAATGACCTCTTCATCGAGGGATCGGAATTGCACACGCGTCACGTCCGAAAACAACTCACACCGACCGGAGTCGCCGTGCATCAAGCACACCCCGGTGACCACTTCGTGGGCTTGGCCCGAGAGACTCCGCAGCATGGCCTGGGCTTGGGCCAAATCGACCGGCTTTCCCAGCGGCTGCCCGTCGAGCCACACGAGCGTGTCGGCACCCAACACCAAGTGCCCGGGATATTGTTGGGAAATGGGCGTCGCCTTAATTCGCGCATTGAGTTCGCACAACGCACGAACCCCAACGGCTGCATCGTGCACCTCGGTCGCATCACTGGGGATGACCTGAAACTCGGGAATCAACGTCCGGAGCAATTCCACCCGCCGGGGTGAGGCCGAAGCGAGGATGATCGGAAGGGGCAACATGGTGTTCAGAAAGAAACAAGCGCCGGGGTGGTAGATCGAAGCACAGAACTCAGGTTGAAGGCCGCGCAGTATTCCTTGCGAATCGCCTCGATGGCCTGCTCCGCCTCGTGCGTGGGTGGGTGAAGTATCACCACCACCTTGGTCGATAACCGTCGGATATCCCCCTGCGGCGCCCGCCATTGCCCGTAAGCCTCGACCACAGTGAAGCCCGCCGGAAACCGTGGAGTGATGTGCTCGGCCAAGAAGGCCTCCCATTCGGAAGCGTCTACAGCGGCGAGGTGAAGTTCCGTCCGCAACCACTGCGGCGGGATGGTATTCGGAGCCCCGGGCCTTGGCGTCTTCGCGGCCGCCGAAGAAGCGGACTTACACCCCGAAAGAACCAGGAGCAGCAGCGCCACGAGCATCCAACTCCATCCATTCGGATTTCGTTTCACAGGGCCTATTGAGCACCGCAACCCCCCTCGCTGACAATACCCCTCACATCATCCACTCACTTCACGGCCAACTGACACTGGGGACACTGAAAAGTGGAACGCCCCGACTGCATGAAACGAACAATTGGCGCTCCGCAGCGAAAACACGGTTGTCCCTCACGGTCATACACCCAAAGCCCACCCTCGAACGGATCCTCTGGCACCCCCTCCTGTTGGTAGAGCATGAGGCGATCTGATCGAAGGGCCTGAAGATTCCGTTCCACTGCAGCTTGGAGGAGTTTTGGTAGCACTGCATGCAGTCGCCCCATGGCTTCAAATTTCAGTGAGTGAGCCGGCGTCGTTGGATCGATCCCGGCCAAAAACAGCGCTTCGCTCGCATACAAATTGCCCACCCCCGCCAACCGCGAAGGATCCATCAGGCAAACTTTGATGGGCCTCCGCCCGTGGGCCACTGCCTTGCCGAGCAACTCGGGCGTGAAGCAGGGATCCAACGGCTCAGGGCCCAACTCCGGCACCGCTGCGTTCCCCAACCGAAGATGCCCAAACTGTCGAGGGTCCTCCAGCACCACGCGCTGCTCGCCGATGCCAAAGATCACCGCGGCATGTCGCGGTAGCGGCCCAGAGCCCGGCAACATTCGCCAGGAGCCGGTCATGCCCAAATGGGTGACCAACAACTCCGCCTCCCCGCTGGGGCGCACGCAGTCCCACAGAAGGCACTTGCCCCGGCGGCGAATCTCTTGAATACGGACCCCCTCTACCGCCTGCTGAAAGGCAAAGACCGACACCGGACGCACCAACCGAGGCTTGAGCACCTCAACCGTGTCGATGCACTGACCACGAACCTGCGGCAGCAACCACCGTCCAAAGGCCTCCACTTCGGGCAACTCCGGCATAGCCAAACTATAGACCACCCAGAAGGCGGAACCAACGGTGAAGCTCGACCGCCTGCAAACTCGGCTGGTTCCGGGAGGCTCCAGTCCGTAGGCTTGGGTTCGTGGTTCCGCAGATCGTCATCGTCGTCCCCGTCTTCAATGAGGTCGCCAACATCGTTCCGTTGGTGACCGAGATTGCCGAAGTGTTTCGTGCTGAAACACGGGCCTGGCAATTGGTGCTCGTGGATGACGCGTCGACCGACGGCACCTGGGAAGCCATTTGCACCCAGAAAGCGCGCGATCCCCGCGTCACCGGTCTGCGTCACCTCAAGAATGCCGGACAAAGTGCGGCCATCTGGACCGGGATCTCCCGAACGGAGGCCCCGTTTCTGTGCACCCTCGACGGCGACCTTCAGAACGACCCATCGGAGCTCCCCCGAATGCTGCAACTGCTCGACCGGGCCGATTTCGTGTGCGGCCACCGGGTGGATCGTCAGGACTCCTTCGTGCGCAAGGCCTCGTCACGAGTGGCTCGGAATTTCCGCTCCTGGAGTTTGGGATGGGACTTCGCGGACACCGGTTGCGCGTTGCGGGCGTTCAAACGCAGCAGCTTGACCGGCATTTTCCCCTTCAACGGGCTGCACCGCTTCCTCCCGATCCTCGTGGCTGGGAATGGGAGCCAAGTTCTGGAGGTGCCCGTGAAACACCGCCCCCGCACGGCCGGAGTTTCTAAATACGGGGTCTGGAACCGCCTCGGGCGAGGACTGTTCGATCTCATGGGCATGGCTTGGTACCAACGCCGCCGTTTGCCCAATATCGACACCGAACCCACTCGACTCACCTAGAGCCGACCGCGCGAGGCCACCCCCCGCCGCGGCTCCAGATCAGCGCCCTGCTACCGACAACTCGAGAATCCGGCCTGAAGGGCCATAGGAATCGCTGCTGTTGGTGGCCCGAGAATATTCGGCGATGTAGAGCTTTCCGGGCGCGCCTAAATGGATATCGATGGGGCGGCCGAGTCCCGAAAGCACGGTGTGGAAATGCCCCTCATAGCGCCCCTCGGCATTCCGGCGCAAGGTGGCCCGGAGCACATCAAATCCCGAGTTATCCTTGGGTGATCGAAT
>JBDKKQ010000081.1:0-4018 GCA_039796015.1 Verrucomicrobiota bacterium | reverse complement strand
CGGAGGGTCGGTTGCGACCTTCACCTATGGTTGGACGGAGTTTGAGATTGATTCCGCCACCCGTGCGTTGCGGGTCACCACCTATGGTCTCCCTAGCTATGCGGCCAACCAGATCAATGATCAGCTGCTGTTGGCGCAACCGGCCGTGGTCAATCGTTTCACGGTCTCCGCTGAGAAACCGGCCTTGCAATTGAGGCGCTTGGCCACCGGTTTTCGGGTGGTCTGGCCGAAGTCTGAGGAAGGTTATCGTTTGGAACGAACCGTCAATTTGGGTGCCTCAGCCAATTGGTCTCCAGTCGATTCGACGGTGGTCGGCGACGAAAACTCGGCTGCCGTCACCGACGAGGCAGTCGCATTCTATCGCCTCCGCAAACCCTGATCGGGCCGCCTGATCGGAAAGCCAGATTCAATCCTCACGCAGCAGCGGTCGGAACTCAAAAGTCTGACCGCTGCTGCTTATATTCCCACGAGGGGATCTCTGAGCCTGGCCTGCCTTTGCCATTTGATACGTACCCGTATCATTTGGTTTGCCAGTCTGGGGGAGGACCGCCAAGTTTGATCCTCTTCGGAAACGCCTCTCCGTCATGAACGCTTTCTCAGTTGCTGCTTTGTTTTCCGGTGTCGTCGCCCTGTCCCTGCAATTGTCGGCCGCGGATGGCTGGCTCACCTGGCGTGGTCCCTTGGGGACCTCGGTGTCTACCGAAAAGGGATTGCCGCAAAAGCTCGATGCCAAGGCCCCGCTCTGGAGCGTGGATTTCCCGGGCCAGAGCACGCCGGTCATCGCTGACGGCCGCCTCTACATCAACGGGTATCAAGGCGACGGCCAGGACCTCCAAGAGTTCCTCGCCTGCTTCGACGCCGAGACTGGCCAAGAACTCTGGCGTCACGGCGAGAGCGACTTCCTAAGCGACACGATTTACCTGCGCTACGCGACCTCGTCGCCGACCGTCGATCCCGAGACCGGCAACATCTACGCTCAGCACACGCAGGGCTTGCTCATGGCCTTTTCGCCCGAGGGCAAATTGCTGTGGAAGCATTCCATGATGGAGGAGTTCGGCCGGCTCACCTTCCCTAATTCTCGTACGGCCACCCCGGTCATTGACCATGAATTAGTGATCGTGCGCGGTATCACCAGCTCATGGGGTGCTCATGGAGCTGCCGGCGACCGCTTCTACGCCTTCGACAAAAAGACCGGTGAACTGGTGTGGTCGAGCGCTCCGGGCGACCGCCCGCAAGACAACACCTTCTCCCAACCGTGGCTCGACCTGTGGGGCGGCAAGCGCGTGCTCTATAGCGCCGGTGGCGACAGTTCCATTTTGGCCATCAACGCCCGGACCGGCGAGCCGCTCTGGCGATTCCCTTTTGCCAAGGCCGGCGCCAAGGGCGGCATCAATGCCTCGCTAGTGCGCTGGAAAGACAACCTGGTGGCCTTGCACGAATCCGAGAATCTGGATTCATCGGAAATCGGCCGCATGGCCCTCTTCCGCATTCCGGCTCCCTCAGAAGTTCAGCCCACCAACGCCACCACGCCGCACGTCTTCGGGCCCAAAGCGTTCGAGCAATGGCGCAACAGCATTGGCTCGCTTGCCAGCTCGCCGGTTGTGGTGGGCGACACGCTGTATGAAGTGACCGGCACGGGCGATCTGGCTGCCGTCGAGGCGGGCACTGGCAAGGTGCTGTGGAAGAAGAAGGTTGGCATCGAACAGCGCCAGAGCACGCCCTTCTACGCCGATGGCCTGCTGTATGTGGGTATGTACGTCACCCTGAAGGATGCCACCGCGGCCGCCTCGTCCGACGCCGACAGTGTCGCCAATGGCGATTTGCTCGTGTTGCGCCCCGGAGCCGACGGTGCCGAGGAAGTCAGCCGCACTCAGGTCACTGGCCGCGTGTTTGGCTCGCCCGTGGGCTACAACGGCAAGGTGTACCTGCAAACGGACAAGAAGCTCTACGCCTTCGGCCAGAAGGGTCGCAACGCCGGCCTGACGGCGAACCCCGCCCCAGCCGCCTGGCCCAAGCCCGGACCGGCCGCCCAATTGCAGGCCATTCCCTACGAGGTGCTGCTGCGCCCCGGCCAGACCCAGTCGTTCCGCGTGCGCGTGCTCGATGCCAACGGCTTCACCGTGGCCGAGAGCGTTGATCCGAAGTCTCTCAAGTGGGAGCCGTTCATCCCGCCCACCGCTCTCGTCAAGGCCACCCTCAAGGGATCCTTTAATGCGGCGGGTCAATTGGTCGCCGAAATGGCCCCGGCCGGCAGCGCTGGCCAGTTTAAGGCCACTCTGCAAGGTCCCGACGGCAAGGCGATCTCGGGCTTTATCAAGGGCCGCGTGTTGCCTGGGTTGCCGCTGGTGCAGAACTTCCAGACCTTCGCCCTGACCAACATCACCACCAACACGGTGGAGTCGCCCACGCCCTTCGCGTATCCGCCGCTCCCGTGGAACTCCGCCCGGTTCCGCTTCGAAGTGCGCGGCAAAGATGCGGCCGGCGGCACCAACCAGGCCCTCGTTAAAACCATCGACAACAAGCTCTTCCAGCGCGGCCAAGTCTTCTTCGGCTTCCCTGACATGAAGAACTACACGGTCGAGGCCGAGGTCTTGAGCGAAGGCAACAAGCGCAAGATGTCTGAAGTCGGCGTCATCAATCAGCGCTACGCCATTATTCTAAAGGGCAATTCCCAACAGTTGGAGGTCAACTCCAACCAAGAGCGCATCAAGGTGGCCGTGCCCTTCAAGTGGGCCCCGGAAACCTGGTACCACCTCAAGACCCGCGTTGACGTGGCTGCCGACGGTTCTGGCATCGTGCGCGGTAAGGCTTGGAAGAAGGGTGACCCGGAGCCCGAGACTTGGACCATCGAAGTGCCCCACAAAAAGGCCCATGCCAATGGTTCTCCGGGCCTTTACGGATTCTCGCCCCAAGAGATGCGCGTGGCCGTCGACAACATCCGCGTCACCGCCAACTGAGCCTCTCCGCGCCGCCGAGCCATCCACTGTCTCCGACACTCTTTGCCTGACTGAACGAAATTCCGTTTCATTTTCTCATCTATGAACGCACTTCCGCTTCTCACCGCCGCACTGCTGAGTGCCGGCCTTTTGGCGCGCGCCGAAGATTGGCCCCAATGGGGCGGCAACGATCCGGGCCGCAACTTCTACTCGCCCGCTAAGGGCCTGCCCGATCGCTTCGAGCCGGGCAAGCTGAAGACCGGCACCGAGGAGATCGACCTGGCCACCACCAAGGGAGTGAAGTGGGCCGTGAAGCTGGGCTCGCAGAGTTACGGCAACCCAGTGGTCGCTGGCGGCAAGGTGTACGTGGGAACCAACAACGAATCGCCCCGCGACAAGAAGCAGGTGGGTGACCGCTCGATCTTGTATTGCTTCGACGAAAAGACCGGAGCCTTTCTGTGGCAGTTGGTGGTTCCCAAGCTCAAGTCGGGCAAGGTCAACGACTGGGAGAGCCTGGGCCTCCTGGCCTCGCCGCTGGTGGAGGGCAATCGCCTCTGGATCGTCACCAGTCGCTGCGAGGTGCTGTGCCTCGACACCGAAGGCATGGCCAATGGCAACGAAGGCCCGTACACCGACGAGGCCAAGTACATGGCCAAGGACACACCGAAGGAGTCCGCGCCGGTCGATCCCTCCAAGCAGGACGCCGACCTCATTTGGCGCTACGACATGATGGATGAGCTGGGTGTGTTTCCGCACAACGCCTCCAACAGCTCGGTGCTCATGGTCGACGGCATCCTCTACATCTGCACCTCGAACGGTCAGGACTGGACCCACGTCAACATCCCGTCGCCGACTTCCCCGAGCTTCATCGCGCTCGACGCCAAGACTGGCAAGCTGGTCGGAGAAGACAACGTGGGCGTTGGCCCGCGAATTTTCCATGGCCAGTGGACCTCGCCCTCGACCGGTAAGGTGGGTGGCCAGAACCTCGTCTTCTTCGGCGGCGGCGACGGCGTGGTTTACGCCCTCGACGCCAAGCCGCAGAAGGGCAGTGGATCCAAGATCGTCCCCATTTTGCCAGGCGC
>JBDKKQ010000080.1:0-5033 GCA_039796015.1 Verrucomicrobiota bacterium | reverse complement strand
AGCTGGTGCATGAACGGATTATGAATGAGCACCGGCTCGAAGCTGTTCGGAGCGTACATCACCCAGTCGCCGTCGGCGGGCATTCCCAAGGGCGACAACGGGCGGTCATTGTCCCACTCGTCGCGGAACTCCATCCGGTAGCTGGCCTTTTCGATGCCTTCGGTGCTGGAGCCGCGAACGGAAATGCCGGCCCGTGTCGCCAAGGTCGGAGCACTGGTGAGCCGGGTCACGCCGTTCGTATCGGGCTCGAAGAGCTGCATGTGGGCAAAAACCCGAGTATTGGCCGGAGGCCGGCCCCGACCAAAATCATGGATGAGCATCACCGGCAGGTCCGAACGGAAATTAGCCACCGTCGATGAGAGTGGGAGGAAGGTCTCCCCCCGGAGCTCTCCTGGCAGCAAGCCTCCTGAGAAGGCGCGCGCCCGCACTCGGACCGCCAAGTTAACGAACCTCAAGGGAGTGGAATACACCGCCGAGGATTCGGTGGGCGTAGACCCATCGACCGTGTAGCGGATCACTGTGCCGATGGGTACCGGGGCATTGGTCGACGCACTCAAACTCAGCCCCAGTTCCAAGGTACCGGAGTAAGTGCCGCTGGAAACCGAGAACACGATCTCGGGTGCGAAACCATCGCCCTTGGCTCCATTCGGGGCGCCTGGGGTGGGAACCACAAAGTACCCGCTACGATTCGGGGCCCCCTCGGCGTGACCATAGGAAACATCGGCCCGCTGAGGCGGATAGGCCGGGGAGTATTCGTCCTGGATCACCCCTTGCGCGTTGAGCAGAGCCAAGCGTTCGCCCGCGGAGCTCAGTCGGAACGAGGTGTGCAGACGGGCCGTGTCGTTCGTGCGGTTCTTGCCCGAGGCGAACACCCGCAGTCGCCCGTTGGGTGCCAGAAAGAGCGATGGAAAGACCCAGCGGTCGGTTCCGGCTACCAACAACCATCCTTGGAGTGAGGCCAGCGATGTGCCGCTGTTGAAGAGTTCGATCCAATCGGAATTGTCTCCATCCTCATCGCGCACCCCTCGACTGTTGACTGCCAGGAACTCATTAATAAGAACGCCCTTCGCTTCGCTCCCGCCTTCGACAGTCACCGACCAAGCTGCACCCGCAAACGGAAGCCCCGCCGAAGACAAGTCCGTGATTCCGTGACCAGAAACAAATTGGAAACCCACCGTCCCCACTCCGACTTGAGGAAAGCTAAAGAGGTATTGATCTGGGGCCACGGCGACCACCGATTGGGCCGCCAACCCGTTGACCTTCAGATCGCCGGCATCCACACCCCGAACAGGTTCATCAAAGAGCACCTCGACCGAAGTAAAGGGAGCCACCACAGAACCCTCGGACGGCAAGATCCGAGCAATGCGGGGCGCCTGCTGATCCAAATCGCCCTCTAATTCTGCATCGAGAACTAGGTCACTGCTGCCCAACGTCACATTGAAGGCTTGGATGGCCAACACGTTGGGCCCCGCCTTAAGCACTTCCTTCGGCAAGGCCACCGCATACTCCACAAAATCGACCGGCTCTGTCGCCGTGATCGAGGCCATTGAAGCGAAGTTGAACTCCCCCTCGGGCGAGCCGAATCGGGCCACTTCCCGACCATTGATCCAGGCTATGAATCCATCATCTACCTTCACTCGCAGGATCAGACTGCGGACGTCCGCCGGGGAACCCACCGTGAACGCACGCCGCAAAAACACCGAGGAATACCCGTTCTGCATGTCGGTCAATTCGGTGCCGGTCAACGCCTCGCCGTAAAAGACCGGAAGTTTCGCCGCTGACCAGGAGGCATCATTGAAGGTGCTAACGCGCCATTGGGTCGCATCCGGAGAAGAGGCCTCGGCGGATCCCTTAGCCAAGCGCCAGACATCTCCTCGCGGAATGAGTTGCTGAGTCTGAGCCTCCACCATCAAGGCGGAACACAGCCACAACAGTGCGGCTGCAAAACACGGCATCCAATGGGTCATTATCAAAAGACTAGGCCTGGTTGCCAGAGGCCGCAAAGCACTGAACACCGGAGATCGCTCACTAGAAAATAGCCGTTGCCGCTAGCTTGGGGGCTTCGATAGCGTCGCTCCGTGATTTCGAAGCGTGAACAGGTAGCCGTACGTGTAACCCTCCGGGGCTGACGCGGACTGGCCGACTGTTTGGAATCCAGGTCGCCCGCGTCTCCGGCAAAGGATCGCGGGCTTCGGTTCTGTGCGGGGCCCGTTTCCAGAGACGGTGCGTCCAGGCCAGCCTCCACGAACCGAAATACCGATACCGTGAAAAGCGAAAATCCCATGCGCCACACCATCTCCGTGCTCGTCGAAAATAAGTTCGGCGTCCTAACCCGCGTCTCCGGCCTATTCAGCGGCCGCGGTTACAACATCGACTCGCTGAATGTCGCCCCGACCCATGATGCCACCCTCAGCCGGATGACCATCGTCACCCGAGGGGATGACGCCACCGTGGAGCAAATCTGCAAGCAGCTCGAGAAGCTCATCGATTCGGTCAAGATCGTAAACTACAGCAAGACGGACTACATCGACCGAGAACTGGTCCTCGTCCGCGTGTCTGCCAACGGCCAGAACCGGGCCGAGATCTGCCAACTGGCAGAACTCTTCCGCGCCAAGGTGGTCAACGTGCAACCCGACAACATCGTCATCGAAATCACCGGGGCCGAAACCAAGATCAACCAGTTCCTGCTGTTGGTGAAGGATTTCGGCATCCTCGACCTCACCCGCACCGGTGTGGTCGCCCTGCCCCGAAACTGAGCCTGCGGATTCTCGCCTATCGGCGGAGAATCCGCTCACAAAAAAGCCCGCCTCACGGCGGGCTTTTTCGTTTAGAAGGGCTTAGGTCTGCGGGAAAGTCCGGATGAACCGAACACCGGTCTCCGAACCCTCAGAGGCGAAATTACTTCGCCTTCAAGGCCGCCTCGATGGCCGTGACGACCTCGGTCGCATCGGGCTGAGTGCGAGGGCTGAAGCGATGCAGCACCTTGCCATCACGACCCACGAGGAACTTACCAAAGTTCCACTCGATCGGGCCCGGGAACGCTGCCTCCTTGCCCGAGAGCACCGAGTACAAGGGGTGCTGCTCCGGCGGATTGACGTTCAACTTGGCGAACAACGGGAAACTCACCGAATACTTGGTCGAGCAGAAGCTCTTGATTTCATCGGCCGTGCCCGGCTCCTGGGCCCCGAACTGATTGCAGGGAAAACCGAGCACCTCGAGCCCTTGGCCGTGGTACTTCTTGTACAGCGACTCCAGCTGCTTGTACTGCGGGGTCAGACCACATTGCGAGGCAACGTTGACCACCAACAGCACCTTACCGGAGTAGGCTTTGAGGGAGGTGTCCTTACCGTCGATGTCCTTAAGTTTAACCTCTTGGAGAGGAGTGGATGCGATCATAGTGAAGGTGGTTGCGGCCAGAGCGACGACGCGGATCAGGCCGGTAATAAGGGACCTATTCATGAATGGAATGTTACCCGATCTCACCGGGAGTCAACCGTGCGCTTTCAACCGATGCTTGCCGGCCGGGCGCTGAGGCCCACTCTCAGGCCGTGCGCATTATCGGAGGACTGGCTGCAGGCCGACTATTGAAGGTTCCAGAAGGACTCGGAGTCCGCCCCACGCCCGACAAGGTCAAACTGGCAGTTTTCAACAGTCTGGGAGCCTTCTTAGACGGGGCCCGGGTCTTGGACTTGTTCGCCGGCAGCGGGGCCCTAGGGCTGGAATGCCTGAGCCGCGGCGCCCGGGAAATGGTGAGCATCGAGAAGTCTGAGAAACACGCCCGATTCTTCCGCCAAAATCTCGCCGCCTCAGGCTTACCCGTCACTTCGGTAACTTTGCGCGTCCAGGATGTGTTTTTGGTGTTTCCCCAACTGGCTCAAAGCGGACGCCAATTCGACCTCATCATCGCCGACCCTCCCTACGGCGAGAAGAATGTGGGCCGTCGATCGACTTCCCTCGCCCAATTGCTGCTCGACGACATCGTGTTGCCCGGACTTCTGGCACCCGGCGGTTTGTTCGTGGCGGGCCACACCAAGCGCGACACCCTGGAAATCCCCGCCACCTGGAAGGAGCGCAAGGACATGCGACACGGCGACACGGTCATGCGATTTCTGGAGCGACCCGATGAGAAACGCGATTGAACTCCTCATGGCCGCCATCGCTCTCTCCTGCCTGGGCATGACTTCGATGGCCGCCGAACCCGATCTGGCCGGCCACACATCGGCCTCGCATTCCCTGGCCTTGCAGCGCTCGGTGGATCAAGCCGTTGCCAAGACCTTGGCCCGCACTTGGAACCCGCCGCTTCAGCCCCAGCAACTCGCCGTTACGGCCGTGGATTTGAGCGAGCCCCAGAAGCCCACCTTCGCCTCCGTCCGAGGCACGGAACCCGTCTACCCGGCGAGCGTCATCAAACTGTTCTATCAAGCCGCCGTGCATCGCTGGATGGAGGACCGGAAAATTCAAGATACGGCCGAAGTGCGACGGGCTCTCCGCGACATGATTGTGGAGTCCTACAACGAGCCCACCCACTACCTCGTCGACCTTCTCACCGGCACCACCAGCGGACCAGAACTGCCCGAAGCGGACCTGAAAACCTGGTGGGAACGGCGTAACGCGGTGAATCGCTGGTTCCATTCCATGGGTTATCCGAGCGCGATCAACGCCAGCAAGAAGCCCTGGTGCGAAGGCCCCTACGGGCGGGAAAGTCAGGCCATCGCGGCCTTTGAACCCCGGCGCAATTTCCTGACCACCGAAGCCACGGCGCGCCTGGTCCTCGAGATAGCGTTGGGACAGTGCGTCAACCCCGACCGATCGCGCCAGATGCTAGAGCTCATGGCCCGAGATTTCACCGCACCGGCCACCGACCCCGAAGACCAAGCCCATGGGTACACCGGACTTGCACTGAAGCCCGGCACGAAGCTGTGGTCCAAGTGTGGCCTGACAAGTCAGACCCGCCACGATGCCGCCCTCGTGGAACTCCCCTCCGGCAAACGCATCATCCTGGTAATTTTCACCACCGATCACGCCACCGAACG
>JBDKKQ010000079.1:0-4253 GCA_039796015.1 Verrucomicrobiota bacterium | reverse complement strand
TACCGCAACGACACGCCAGCCGGCGGAGCCATCCGACTCACCGACATTTCGGCCGGATCCGGCCTCGAGACGCCATTCTACGGCATGGGAGCCGCCGTCGGTGACTACGACAACGACGGCACGACCGACGTGTTGATCACCGCCGTGGGTGGGGCTCACCTCTTCCACAATGAGGGCGGCGGACACTTCAAGGATGTTACCGCGACAGCCGGGGTCGGTGGCAGTCCGGACGAGTGGAGCACCGCGGCCACGTGGTTCGACCTCGACAATGACGGCGACCTCGACGTGTTCGTGGCTAGCTACGTGAACTGGTCCCGCGCCATCGACGCCGAGGTGGGCTACAAGATCGACGGTTCCACCCGAGCCTACGGGCCGCCCATGAATTTCCAGGGATCGTTCCCGCACTTGTACCGCAACGACGGCGGCGGACGCTTCACCGACATTAGCAAGGAGGGCGGCGTGCAAGTGACCAATCCGTCCACCGGGGTGCCCGCGGCCAAGTCCCTCGGTGTGGTCGCCGTGGATTTCAACACCGACGGGTTCACCGACCTCATCGTGGCCAATGACACGGTCCAGAACTTTGTTTTCGAGAACCAGCGCGACGGCCACTTCAAGGAGGTCGGAGCCCTGACGGGCATCGCTTTCGACAGCTACGGCAATACGCGTGGGGCCATGGGCATCGACGCTGCCCGCTTCACCGACGACGGCAAGCTGGGCATCGCCATCGGTAACTTCGCCAACGAAATGACGGCCCTCTACGTCGGCGGCACCACAGCGGGTCTCTTCACCGATGAGTCCATCTCCTGGGGCGTGGGTCCCACCAGCCGTCTGCCGCTGAAGTTTGGCGTGATGTTCTTCGACTGGGACCTCGATGGGCGCCTCGACTTGGTCAGCATCAACGGCCATCTGGAGGAAGAAATCACCAAGGTCCAAGCCAGCCAGAAGTACCGTCAGCCGGCCCAACTGTTTTGGAACGCCGGTGCTGCGGGCTTCGTGCCGGTAGCTGCCGAGCAGGCCGGATCGGCCCTGTTCACGCCGATCGTGGGCCGTGGCTGTGCGCAGGCCGATCTCGATGGCGACGGCGACGAAGACCTGCTCTTCACCCAAACCGGTGGCGCGCCGCTCCTGCTGCGCAATGACCGCCCCATCGACCGCCGCTGGGTGCGGCTCAAACTCGTGGGTACGCGGGCCAATCGCGACGCCCTCGGGGCGACCGTGCAACTCAAGGCCGGCGGCAAAACCCAGTGGCGCACCGTCACGGCCAACCGCGGGTACCTCAGTTCTAGCGCCCTGCCGCTTACCTTTGGCCTGGGCGAGGCCACGGCCATCGAATCGATCGAAGTGGTATGGCCCGGCGGCCAACGACAAAGCGTGCCGGCTCCCCAACCGGGCACGCTCACTGAGGTCCGTCAGGCTCCGTAATCAACGGCTCCTAGCTCTCGGTGGGGGCTGTCCTCGCAACCCCAGTATCACGCGGCACGCGGCAAGGCTTCATCGCGCGGTGCGCGTTTCTGATCAGGGCGGAGTCGTCACGTTCTCAAGCGCTGACAACGCCTCTTCTCAAAAGACAGGCCACGCACTGGTGCCAGAGCCTGCGAATCGTTTTTACAACCGCTTAACAATTCTAAGGAGTGTTCCTCACAAACCCTTGATGGAGGGAGTGTGGACTGGAGGTGTTGTCAGAAGGCAACGAGTCGGTTCGGGAACCGTTCACAACAACACACCAACCCACGCATGAATACACTCAGCTCCACGCCCCGCACGATCGGCGCGCTATTGCTCTCGATCGCTATCCCGTTGGGCCTACACGCCCAACAGCAGCGCCCCGCTCTACCGTCACCACAGGCACCGCCGCCCACTCGGGAAATGCCGCGTCCGCCCGGCCCAGGGAATCTCCCGCCACCCGGTCCGATGACGCCGCCGCAGAAGCCCACCGCCCCCGAATTCCGATCCTGGGATGGCCGCGGCAACAATCCCGCCAACCCCACCTGGGGAAGCGCGAGCACCCAGTACCTTCGGGAAACCAGCGGAGCCGCCTACGCCGACGGTCTCTCCATGCCGCCCGGGGCGCGACGCCCGAGTGCCCGAGTCATTTCCAATGTCCTTTCGGCCCAAGGTGACCAAGTCACGGCCGACTCCCGCGGACTTTCTACCGCGATCTACGAATTCGGACAGTTCCTCGACCACGATCTGGGATTGGCCTTGTCCGGCAGCACGGAGCGCTTCGATATCGCCGTCCCTCGAGGGGATGAGTCGTTCGATCCCAGAGCCACCGGCACGATGGTGATTCCCCTGACGCGCTCGGCCTCGGATCCGACCACGGGGGTCCGTTCACCCCGGCAGCAAGTCAATGGCATCAGCGCCTTCATCGACGCCTCCCACATCTACGGCAATTCCGCCGATCGCTCCTCGTGGCTGCGCACCTTTTCGGGCGGCCGCCTCAAGAGCCGTTCCACCGCCATCGGCGAACTGCTGCCGCTCAATGACGGTACGCAGTCCAACGACAACCCGCTGGGACTGCCGGCGACCTCATTGATCGTGGCCGGGGACGTGCGGGCCAATGAACAACCCGGTCTCACCGCGCTGCACACCGTGTTCCTCCGGGAGCACAATTCCCAAGCCACCCGCATGGCGACCCAGCACCCAGATTGGAATGACGAACGCCTCTACCAGGAGGCCCGCCGTTGGGTCACCGCCGAGTTCCAGAGCATCACGGTGAATGAATTCATCCCGGCCCTGCTCGGTCATCGGCTGCCGCCTTACAAGGGATACAACCCGCGTATCAACCCCGGCATCGGCAACACCTTCGCCACGGCCGCCTACCGCTTCGGTCACTCGCAAGTCGGGCCCGACATCGGCATCCTCAACGAAGCCTTCGTCGAGATCGACAACGTGGATCTAGCCGAAGCCTTCTTCAATCCTCAGGTCATACCCGCGGTCGGCGGCATCAACCCTATCTTGCGCTACATGGCCGCTAATCATGCGGAGTCGGTGGACACCTTGATTGTGGACCCGCTGCGGAACTTCCTGTTCGGGCCTCCGGGTGCCGGCGGTTTGGACTTGGCCGCTCTTAATATCCAACGCGGACGCGATCACGGACTGGGCAGCTACAACACAGTCCGCAGTGATTTCGGCCTGCCCCGAGTGCGCTCCTTCCGGCAAATTACCTCGGATCCAGAGTTGGCCGCCGCCCTGCAATCGCTCTACCGCACGGTGGATGAAGTGGATGCGTGGATTGGCATGCTGTCCGAAGACCCCATCCCGGGCGGCAGCGTGGGAATCACGACCGACGCGGTCATCACCGACCAGTTCCGCCGCCTGCGCGACGGCGACCGCTTCTGGTTCGAGAATGCCGGGTTCGATTCCCGGGACGTGGCGATGATCAATCGCGTGACGCTCAGCGAGATCATGGCCCGCAACAGCGGCGTCCAAGGGTTGCAACCTTCGATCTTCTTCGTGCGTCAGCCGTGAGGAAATCGCGGGGTTTAAACTCCGCTCTCAACCTCAATATCAACGACGTCGCCTGCACCCGGGCGACGTCGTTTTCGTTGAAATCCACTCCAATTCAAACCCAATTCGACCCGTCATCGATAGGCCGAAACCGGCTTGGGAACCACCCCGAGTTCGGCGTAGTTGAATCCCGCCTCCAGAGGTTGGTAAGTGCCCACGATGTCCACGCTGCGTTTGGGGTCGATGGCCGACTCCATGCCCAAGCCCCAGTAAATGGCATTGATGATCAACCGACGCAAATCGGCGCACTGAAGGTCGTGGGCGCTGCCCATGGTCGATTGAACCACGCGCGCCTGACGGCCATTGCGGGTTTGCCAATACTTGAACCAAACCACCGGCAGCGGCTCCAACTCAGGATTGGGAGCGTCGGTGGGTTTGCGACCCAGGAGCGGCTGGCCCCAGACCAAGGCCGTGCATCCTTCGGGTAAATGGCCGCCTTCCTTGTAAGTGCGGTACACATCGGAGTTGCCCCAGATGTCCTTCACCCCGCGCAAAATCGGATGATCCTTCATCTCCGGAACCAGAATCCCGCGGGTCGAGTCCGCATGCCACTGGCCGTGATGGTTCATGAAGCTCCCTCCGAGCACGTCATTGCCCCAGTCCACTTGCTTGCCGTTAATCTTGTAGGGCAATGCCCCGTGAAACCCATGGTTTCCGGTGCGCAACGAGAGGATGGGGCGACCCGAATCAATGTAGTCGACGATGAGTTCGCGCTCCTTCATCGGCAGGGTCAGAAGGCGCGG
>JBDKKQ010000078.1:0-3029 GCA_039796015.1 Verrucomicrobiota bacterium | reverse complement strand
GTCGACGTCGGAATCGGTCTCAAGATAATCCATCGCCCGAGATCCACCCCAAGCCACGGCCGAAATCACCCCCCATTCGTAGGACTTAGGGAAACTCTGGTGCTCGCGATAAAACAGCGGGTGGATTCCCTTAAGAAATTCCACCTCGTTGTGACGCGTCAGGTCTGATTGGGGCACGACCACAAAACCAAATCCCCGTTGCAGCAGTTCTCCAATGGGCACTCCGTTGCGCAAGTAGCCGGGTCGATCGGGATGCGGATCATGACCGTCGTCCCGAGTGCCGGAAAAGCTGTGGAGCATGAACACGGGAGCCGGCTTACCGCTGCCATTGGGTGTGATGACGAGGATCCGCAAATCCACCTCTCCCTTTGCATTATGGAAACGAAGCCGGATATCTTTTCGGGTGGCTTTGCCGCCCATGAATTGCCGGTCGACCTTGAGAATTTCAGTCTGAACCTGAACTGGCACTTCCGGTTTCGGCACGACGCCATAAATCAGATTCCCGAAGAGCGCGATGAGTTGAGGACGTCGAACCTGAAACCACTCCTGCGCCGTGGTGATCGGTCGACCCTCGGCCGAAACGAGCACCGGCGGCAACTGGTAGGGTGGCACCTTGGACTCATCGCGAATGACATCCAAATCACTGTTCTTGGGTTCCTCGGCCTGAAGAACCATCAGGCTGACAACCAGCGCCCCCAACCAACCCCAGCCACTCGATTTTCGCGGTTTCATTGAATCTAAAACCCTCCCTGAAAGTTCTTCACCTGTCCCGTCCAATCCCGACAGGCCGCATACATCCCTCACCCGTGCCCCAACGGGGCACCGCATCCCCTCGACATCCCAGCGCCCCGACGGGGCACCCCGAAAGCTGAAGGAACGCCGCATAGCGCGTCGGCCGACCGGCGATCCTGGGGTATGCAGCGTTCCTTCAGAACGCCAGAATGTCTCAATCGTTGATCCCAGGGTTTTACCCTGGGCTGGTATGCCGTACCCCGTTGGGGTACCCCGAAAGCTGAAGGAACGCCGCATAGCGCGTCGGCCGGCCGGCGATCCTGGGGTATGCAGCGTTCCGAATTTTAATCGTCGCTGCACACAAACCTTTCAACCCCACCCGTGCCCCCCGCAATTACCGCCCCGATTCCGACCAATCCCACGACTCTTCAACGGCAATTATTCTTCTCTGGGGGAAATAATCGTCGCTGTACACACGGCACAACCTCTTGAGCCCCCGGGTAAATCCCCGTGCCCCAACGGGGCACCGCATACCAGCCCAGGGTGAAACCCTGGGACTCGGCATTTAAAATCGGCCGCGTTCTGAAGGAACGCCGCATAGCGTCTTCATCCCAGTACCCCAACCGTGCCCTCGCCGTTACCGCCCCGATTCCGACCAATCCCATAGCACTACATCCCAAGTCAGGCCTTCGTATTCAATGGCGTGGATGACCTCGAAACCCACCTTCTGGTGCGCCTTGAGCGAGCGGCGGTTCGCCCGGGCGATGTCGGTAACCCCGCACGAATAGTGCTCCTCCAACGACGCACGAAAAGAGGCATACAACCGGTTCACCAACCCCTGCCCCCGGTAGTCCTTGTCCACACACAATTGCCCCACCACCACGTAATCTGTTCCGGCCAGCAGCGATCCTCGATAGGAGATCCGGTCGATTTCATCGAACAAGTCCGAGATAAACGGCAGCCCCGCCCGAACCTCCTGGGTGACCACCAGCGCGTAACCCACCACCCGACCGTCGTCCACGGCGATTACCGAGGGTCGCTGTTTCTGCATTTGCCGGAGGTAGTCCAAATCGTATTCGGCGATCAAGAACCCCTGCTCTTCGGCTTCAGACTCGCTCAGACACCGCTTCAAGTTGCGCCGTTGCAACGCGAGGATGCCCTCCAACTCCGACGCCTCTTGAGCGAGCTTGATACTGACCATGGTTCGAATCCGTATTGAGGCGGCAGTGTGCACACCTAGTGCAGCGATCTTGCACCGCCTCACTCCCGATGCCTAGCGTTTGGCCTATGACGCTTCTGCGGTGTGGCTGGATGAGTGTCCTCATGTGGCTCCTGACCGGCTGCCTTTCTCAAAAACATCCCGTCACCCCATCCTCCCCGACGCCTCCCATGCGACTCCTCTTCGTGGGCAACAGCCTTACCTACTACAACGGCGGCCTCGAAAATCACGTCCGTCTGCTGGCCGCATCCGCCACCCCTCCTCGCATCCTCGTGGCCGATCGAGCCACTCAAGGAGGCGCCACGCTGCGTGTCCTCCACGGATTGCCCTCGGTGCATGAACGCATCCAGCAGGGACACTACGATCGAGTCATCCTGCAAGACGACATCCCAGAACTCACCGAGCACAGCATCGCCCCTTTCCAAGAATACGTTCGACGCTTCGATCAGGAAATTCGATCCCATGGCGGACGCCCGGTGCTCTTCATGGCCTGGCCCTATGAACGCCTCGGCTGGATCTCTCTCGAACAAATTGCTGATGCCCACAGAACTCTGGGAGTGGAACTGAATGCGCCTGTCGCTCCGGTGGGATTGGCCTTCCGGCGTTCGCTAGAAGCCCGTCCCAAACTCGCCATGCTGGGCAAGGATCGGGAGCACGAAACCTTGCACGGAACCTATCTGGCCGCCTGCGTCCACCACGCGACCCTCTTCGGCGTTTCTCCAGAAGGACTATCCTACCGACCCGACGGGGTGTCTGCAGACGAAGCCACATTCCTGCAATCCATCGCCTGGCAGACGGTTCGGGCCTGGTCTCGGTGAGCGTCCTCGGACCGCGCTCTCAGCACCCCATCGCCCCGCAACACCTCAGGAATATCGCCGACCGCATCAACCGATCGCACCCTCGATCAGCTCCCCATGGACATCGGTGAGGCGATGATCCCGACCTCCGGAGCGGAAAGTCAGTCGACGATGATCCACTCCCATCTGATGCAGCACGGTGGCATGGAGATCATGCACTCGGCAGATCTTTTCCACTGACCGATAACCGAACTCGTCCGTAGCGCCGATGATATTGCCAC
>JBDKKQ010000077.1:0-5864 GCA_039796015.1 Verrucomicrobiota bacterium | reverse complement strand
CTTTACGATGAAGTCGGAGTCGGTGCCCGTGCTCGAAATGTGCAGGCTGGCGGTGATCGGTCCGGCCAGCGTGATGTCCTCGGTCAGCGGTTCGCTTTGGAACACCAGCACATCGGGCCGGCGCGCAGCAAACCGTTGATCCTCCACCATGTAAGAGCCCGGCATGCCCGTGGTGATGCGCTGGGTGAAGGGCACGGGCCGGGCCGGATCGCTCACGTATGCGTCAAAGGCACTGGCAACATCGCCTCCCTGCGGCGGCTCGAACGACAAGCGCCCACCCGGGTGGAAATACAACGTCTTGGACACCGCATTCGTCGGGGGCCAGGCCGCCTCTTTACGCCATTCACAGGTACCTGTCTCGAAGACGTGGGCCTCCGGCAAGACGATGTTCGTCTGCCCCTTGAGGAAGCGCCGCCAGAAGGGCAGTTCGATTTCATTGCGATAGAACTCGGCCGTCTTGGAGTGGAACGGCACCGGGCCGAGCGAGGAACCCTCGCCGCCATGCCAACCGCCGTGCGACCACGGCCCCATGACCAGCGTGTTGAAGATGCCGGGGTTCTGCCGCTCGGTGGCGCGGTAGGTCTTGAGCGCTCCGGAAAGATCCTCGGCATCGAACCATCCGCCCACAGTCATCACCGCGGCGCGGACATTCTTCAGGTGGGGCGTGATGTCGTGACGGGCGCACCACTGGGCATTGGTGATGTGGCCGATGAGGTTGTCCCAGAAGTCGATCTTGCCCTTGTAGTAACGGTCGCCCAAGTCGCCCACCGCCCCGCCCCGCAAGAAGAACTCGTATCCGTCGGGCGTGCCGTAGTCGAAGGGCACGGGCTCCTGACTCAGCGGGTTCTGGAGCTTCTGCCCGAAGAAGTTGAAGAAGCCGAAGTTGTGGGCCAATAAAAACGCCCCGCCATGCAACGTATCGTCGCCGTCGAAGATTGCGGCCACCGGGGCCTGCGGCGACACGGCCTTCAACGCGGGATGCGAATCGATCATGCCCATGGCCGCGAAGAAGCCCGGGTACGAGATGCCGTCCATGCCCACGTTGCCGTTGTTGTGGCGCACGTTTTTGACCAACCAGTCGATGGTGTCCCAGGTGTCGGTGCTCTCGTCGGTGTCCTTCGGGCCCGCTTTCACCGGCTTGTGCGGGCGGACGTCGACGAAGGTGCCCTCGGAGGCAAAGCGCCCGCGCACGTCCTGGCGAACGAAGATAAACTTCTCGCGCACCAACCCGTCACCGAAGCCCGGATTGCCACCGGCATCGACCGTGTAGGGCTTGAGGTTGTATGGGGTCCGCCGCAGGAGGATGGGGTACTGGCCAGGCTCCTTCGGCGTGTAGACATCGGTGAAGAGAGACACGCCGTCGCGCATGGGGATTCTCACCTCGCGCTTGGTGTAATTGGCCTCGAACCCGCCGGAGTCGTCGGCCTTCGCCCAGGCACCGGATAAAAGCAGGAGGATCGGGCAGAGCACTCTGGCCCACACAACACGGCATTGGACACCCATAAGCCAAAGACTGGCCTGCCCCCTAGCCCGAGTCCATAACGAGAGACTGCGGGAGAACGCCGGGGATCGCTGACTCCGGAGCACACGCCGCCAGCATCCGACGCATCAACAACCCAACCTTAGCCCGAACGCTTTAAGTTAGATCGGTCGTGCTGGCCGCACCTTCTTCCGCAAGGGCTTCGTTGTTCGCTCGTTACGAGCCTCAAGCACGAGCCTCAGCGTGGCCCGCGCCTCGTTCTCGCCTCGTCTTGCGAAAGAATCCCGCCACGCCCTCTCTTTCCTCCCAACAGAAATCGTTCGGGCCTTAGGGTAGGACGGCGTTGACCAGGGCGTTACCGATGCCGATGAGGGCCGCGCCCGAAATCAATCCGGCGCAAATGGGCTCGCAGCCCTCCACCCAAATGTCGTGCTTGGGAGAGCCCACAACGGCCTTGCGGCCCATCCACCAGAACACAAAGGCCCCGATCCACATGGCCAGCGTGGACTCCGGAGGCAGCACCACACCAAGCCCGATGGACACCGCCGACAGCGGAAAGCGCCCCCGAGAGCGGATTCGCAGCACCTCAAAAACTAACGCCACGATAGCTGCGATCGCCATGGCCACCATGGCCGAAGCCGGCAAGCTGCCCAACCCCTTGGCAATGAGGTCTGCCACACCCTTCCACTGGACGGCCGCCGGCATGGCAAACTGCTCGGTGACCAGCGTGGCCGTGGAGCGGACGCCGGCCGCATTGGGCGGCAGGAATAGCAGGTAGAACAACGGTGTGGCCGCCAGCGCGCCGGCCACGATGCCGATCACATGACCGATGGCCTGCTGGCGGGGTTTGGCTCCCAGCATGTAGCCAGGCTTGATGTCGGAGAGCAGGTTCGCCGCGTTCGAAGCCACCTCGGCCGTCATGCCCGCCGGAATCAAATTGCTGGCCGGGTTGGAGCGGTCGAGCGAGCCGATGGTAAACTGGGTGATCTTCGAGAGCGCGCCGGTGGGAGTCCACGAGGTCAGCGCCATGGAGTTGGTGCAAATGATCGACAGTACGAGAATGAGCGGCAGCGACAGGAACCCCGCCAACCAAGGCACTCCAAAGAAGGCATTGCCCATCCACACTCCGAGGAACCCGAAAACCGGCACCCCGACATACGACAACCAAAGCGGCAGTTCGATGTCTCGAAGCGGATCGATTTCTGGGGAGCTTGGGGCGCGTCGTTGGCGCAGCATCCGCCACAAACCGCTGAAGAGATCGGGCCGAGCGAAGAGCGACACTAGCGAACCAACGACCATCATGGAGACGCCCCACCACAGCGCCCATTGGTTGACGATCTCTGCCCTCGAAATGGCCACCACCGCGCCCGTGGCATTGGTGTAACTGCGAATCTCGCCACGCTGGATCATGATCGGAGCCAGCACGATAAAGTTGAGAATGGCCCCGATCAGGCACGAGCTGGCCACACGGATACCGATGAGCCCGCCCACGCCCATGAGTGCGGCATCGACCGTGAAGCGCAGCCCCAGTTGACGAATGTCCGTGCCCAAGATGCGTGGGATGGCCCCCGAAGCCTTGGCAGCCCAAGTGTAATAGTAGGTGTCGAGGCGCTCATGGAGATGCCAGGGCTCGCGCAAGCCCGCCCACCGATCCATGCGAAAAACGCCGAATTGAAGGAGCTTCATCCAGCCATCGCTCATGAGCAATTGGAGGAAGGCGGTGAGCCCCGTGGTGATGGTCAGGAGGCGGGTCTTGAACAGGCCTGCTTCGGCCGATCCGGTGTAGAGGGCATCAAGCACCACGCCGCAGGCCCTGCCTTCGGGAAAGGGCAGTTGCTCCTCGTTGATGAAGCGCCGCTTCAGGGGAAAGGCCACGAGCACCCCAAGGATGGAGATGACGATGGTCCAAAGGATCATCTGCCACGCCGGCAGGATCCGCCCGGTCACCAGCATGTACGCGGCAAAGCTGGTGGTCAGCGGTGTCACCACGTAGCCCGCGGCCGTGGTGATAGATTGGGTGCAGTTGTTCTCAAGGATTGTGAACCCACTGCCCATCGGCGTTTTCTCCAACAGGCGGAACAAGGCGAAGGTGATGAGCACCGAGGTGAGTCCCACACCGATGGAAATACCCGTCTTGGCCCCGATGTAGAGCGAGGTGGCCGCGAGAACGCCGCCCAGCAAAAATCCCGTGAGGGCCGATCGGATCGTGAGCTGGGGCATGTCGCCCCGGAAGACATGCTCCAACCACCAGTGGTCCTTCTGGGATCGACTCAGGGTACGGACCTGTTCGTCGGAGAGTGTGGGGAGTGCCATGTCGGAACGATGCCTCAGCCACCAAGCCGCATTCAACCTCCCGTTGGGAAACGCTGCCTCACGGACTTGCCCAGCGGATCCGCACCTCGGTCTGGTCGGGGCGTACTGGAACCTCCTGCTCGCGTCCTCCGGGCCAGCGCACCCAAACGGCGGCCGCCGTGCTGGGCATCCCCATTAACAGCGGCGCTGCATCCTGCGACCCGAAACCGCTACCTCCCTGGACGGCACGCACTGGGCCGCTGTGGCCGTCGGCGAACCGCAAGCGCACCTGTGCCCCGATGACCTCAGGGTTGGCCGGCGGGCCTTCGAGCACCACACGCAAGCCCGGACGGGCCCGCCGATTGGCCCAGAGAACGGTGGGTCCGTTGATTTGCGACACCACCACATCGATCCGGCGGTCGTGGTCGAAATCGGCCAAGGCCGCCGCCCGCTGTTCGCCCTCGATGCGAATGCCGGAAACCGCGGGGTCCATGGCTTGGAAACTTCCGTCGCCACGCCCCCGCAACCACAGACCGCTCCCCGAATCATCTCGCGACCATTCCGGAAGGAGATCCGAACGATTTTGACTCAGAAAAACGTCCTCGAACCCATCGCCATCCACGTCAGCGACATTCACCGAACTGGCCGGTGACCACTGGGCCTCACGGGGAAAGGGACGCCATTCAAAGCGATTGGTGCGGTTGAGAAAGACACCAGAATCGAACTCGACGACCTCCAGAAAGCTCGCCCGTGCTGCCGATTCTCCCAGGACACGCGGCACATCGGCTCGACCGAAGGCTTCGTGGGTCGGGAATCGAGCGGGAAGGTCTGGCAAGCTGGCCGTCAGTTGAGTGCGATTCTTAATGGGCAGCCAGGCGCCCTCGCGCTGCCAGGCTTCCAACAACTCGACGCGGCCGGGGGTATTCCACTCGCCGTGATACAGGCGGATGGGGCCCGGGCTAAACAAGGCATAGGCGGTATTGCGACCGACGTTGGCTACCGCCAAATCCATGCGTCCATCGCCGTCGAAGTCTCCCGCCGCTATCCCCTGCCACCATCCGGTACGACCCGCCAGGCGCATCGGTGCGGTCATGTCGCGGAACTGTCCGCCCTCGTTGCGATAAAGCCGCACCGGCTCCCATTCGACCGCCAAGGCCAGGTCGAGGTCGCCGTCGCCGTCGAGGTCCACCAGTGTGGCTCCGTTCACACAACCCGCGCGGGACATCGGACGACCCCAGTCCGGGGCTCCCTGCAGCACCCCGCCTTCATTCATCCAAACCGTAGTGGGGACCGCCTCGGGATAGCGACCTAAACGAAATTGCCCGCCCACCACCACGTCCAAGTCAGAGTCGCCGTCCACATCGCCCACGGCCAAAGGCCCGTTGAAGTCCGGACCAATCTCTATGGTTCGTGGAGCTGCGCCCGAGGCGGCCGGGTTCATTATTAATTGCCCGACGGTTTCGCCCCGGGCATTGAGGTGCACGGCCGAAGCCAACCAGTGCCGGCCACCGAGGCCATCGGACCACGCCGCCACGCCGCGCTGGCCTCCTGGAGATTCAGGGCTCTCGGTCCGGGAAAACCCCTTTCCCTGCAAATTCTTGAAAACGATGGATCGACCGCCGCGGCGCGCTCCATGGACGAGGTCCTCCCAGCCGTCGCCATCCAGGTCAGTCCAAGCCAACCCAGGACCTTGTCGGCTCATGCGGTGCGGAATGAGCGGTTGGATGAGCGCGTCGTCGAAGGGTTCCCCGCCGGGTGCCGGCCCCAGGAGAGCGCTGACATCTTCGAAGAGCGGAGAGGGCAATGCCGGTCGAACCGGAGACGTCGATGAAGCTCGGTCGGTCGGTTCGGACACCTCATACCGATGGTTGGCCAAGGGCCGTTCGATGCGGCTAATTGCTCCACTGCGCCAGCGGATCTCCAGAACCGACGAGGGGTTCGTGCTTACAGGTGCTGGAACGGCGAAAACCCGGAGGGCTTGGTCGCCCGAGAGATACCGTCCGCCGGCCACCAGTTCCTGACCTTGGGACACGGTTGGGGCGATCAGGCGAATCTTGGCTCCGAGGCCCGCCGTGTTGGGGGATCGCCCCTT
>JBDKKQ010000076.1:0-2909 GCA_039796015.1 Verrucomicrobiota bacterium | reverse complement strand
ACTGGTAGAGCGGCGCACTGTGGCAGTCGCTGGAATAGAGGTTTCCGCGGGCATCCCAGGCCAGGCCAAACGGATTCACCTGACCGTGCGTGTGGTGCTCGATACGGGAACCGTCGAGGCGTATGCGGTAGGTGTTGCCCGAGTTCAAATCCACATGACTGCCGTCGCGGGCCGTGACATGAGAGTCGTTGTTGAACCCGTGAGTTGCGTAAAGCCAGCCATCGAAGCCGCGGCGGAACGAGGCCTGGTTGCCATGGGTATCACGGGTGTGATCGAAGGGGCCGTACAGCGGGGTCCGCTTGTCGGCCTTGCCGTCGCCATCGGTGTCCTCCAGGAGCCAGATGTGGGGGATGCTCCAGACGAGCGCCTTCCAATGGCTGTTGTCGGTGCGGAAGGGATACACCCCGATGGGAATATTCAGACCATCGGCAAACTGGGTCACCTTGCGGGCGCGACCGTCTGGACCAAAATCTTCGAAGATCATCACCCGGTCCCGACCGACCCGATTGGTGGGTGCAGCCCAGGGGTATTCGATACTGGTCGTGACCCAAAGCCGACCCATCGCATCGAAGGCGAGGTTCATGGGCTTGTGGATGTCGGGCTCGTTGGCCACCAACTGAATTTCAAATCCGGGCGGCAATCGGAAGGCCTTCGCCTGATCGGCCGGACTCACAGGTTCACTCGTGCGGACGCCCAAGGCCAGGTCGGGATCGTCCGCACCGAGCACTGTCTCCCCCACCCAACAGAGAGCGGCAACAACAGCGGTGACCAAACAATGGCAAGCACTCGGGATTCTCATGACGCGGCGGTGAAAGGGACACTATCTCTGCGAGAACACAAAATAAACCCCGGAGGTTCCCGGTCTACGACTTAGGGTGCGCTCAGGTTGTGGGCGAGTCTTGCTTGCGACAGGCACCGAAAGAGAATGCCCCAACTTCCGAATCACTCCTTTCATCGATTCCACCTGCCCGCTTTTTATTTCAGAGCAACTTTCCTAACCTTCGATGGATGTCCGCTGAAGCAACACTCACCCCGATGATGGCGCAGTATCGCCGTATCAAGGGGGAACTCCCGAAGGACGTGCTCCTGCTGTTCCGACTGGGGGATTTCTATGAGATGTTCTTCGAAGATGCGGTGGTGAGTTCCCAACTCCTGCAACTCACCCTGACACAGCGCAACGGAATCCCGATGTGCGGCCTACCTCACCACGCGGCCAACAACTACATCGGCCGTCTGCTCAAGGCCGGGCGGAAGGTGGCCATTTGTGATCAAACCGAAGAGGCCAAGCCCGGCAAACTAGTGCAGCGGGAGGTCACTTCGATTTTATCACCAGGAACCCACTTCGACGACCGGTTGCTGCGGGCCGAGCGGAACAACTTCCTGGCATCCATCGCCCTCCACGGCAGCACCTACGGACTGGCCTGCGTCGACCTCACGACGGGAGATTTCCGACTCACAGAACTCACGGGCGACAAAGCCCTCTTGGCTGAGTTGGATCGCCTGCGTCCAGCCGAACTCATTTTTCCCGGAGCCTCCAAGGCGTTATCAGAATTATTGAGCGAGAACAGCACACAGCTCTCGCCTCATGACGACTGGGTTTTTATGCCCGAGACGGCCCTCTTTACCCTGCGCGAACACTTTAAGGTGGCCTCGCTCGATGGGTTCGGCCTGCGCAACCGCACCGCAGCCACCGGTGCCGCCGGAGCCATTCTCCATTACCTCAGCACTCACTTGCGCCGCGACGTGGCGCACCTGACCCGGCTCGGCTTCTACGAAGTGGCCGACTACCTCATCCTCGACTCCATCTCGCTGCGCAATCTGGAGATCCTGGAAACCATCCATGCAGACGCTCCCCGCAATACCACGCTGTTCGGAGCCCTGAATCAGACCGTAACACCAATGGGGGCCCGCCGGTTGCGCGACTGGCTCACCCAACCTCTGGCCGCCGAAGAACCAATCCGACGACGGCAAGACGCCGTGCAGTCCTGGCTCGATCATCCGCCCGCCCTGGCCGCCTTCCGAGCTCGATTGGCCGAGGTTCGTGACCTAGAACGAACGGTCAGCCGGCTCAGTCTTGGTAGCGGGAATGCGCGCGACCTTCTCGCGCTGAGACTGGCCTTGGAACAACTGCCCTCCGTCAAGGCGGCCGTGGCCGGGGCCACCTTGCCCGGTCCCGACGCCCCACAGTGCGACCTCCTCCCGGGCCCGGCGATGGAGGAAAGTCTCGAACCCTCGGAGCTCGGACACTTGGGCTCCCTGCTGCGCGAACTCCCCGACCTCATCGAACTGCTCGGCCACGCCGTCGCCGATGAACCGCCTTTAGCGGTGAAGGAGGGCGGAATGATCCGGGATGGCTTTAGCACGGAATTAGACGAACTCCGCTCGGCGGCCCGAGGCGGCAAGGACTGGCTGGCCAAGCTCCAACAAGACGAGATCGCCCGCACCGGCATTCCGTCGCTGAAAGTCGGCTTCAACTCGGTGTTCGGCTATTACATCGAAGTCACCAAATCGCACCTCGCCAAGGTGCCGGGCGACTACGTCCGCAAACAGACCGTGGCCAGCGGCGAGCGCTTCATCACCCAAGACCTCAAGGTCATGGAATCGAAGATCCTCGGCTCCGAAGAACGGGCCACTAAGTTGGAGTACGACTTGTTCCTTCGCCTGCGCGAGGAGGTGCTCAACCACCTCAAGTCCATCCAAGAAACCGCCTCCGCACTGGGACAATTGGATGTCTTGGCCAGCTTCGCCGAGTTGGCGCGGATCCAGGGGTGGAACCGGCCGGAGGTTCGAGACGAGGGGCGCATCCAAATCCAGGAAGGCCGTCACCCGGTGCTGGAGTTGCGGATGACCGAGGAGCGATTCGTCCCCAACGACACCGACCTCAATTTGGAGAGCCACCAAATCGCCCT
>JBDKKQ010000075.1:0-5704 GCA_039796015.1 Verrucomicrobiota bacterium | reverse complement strand
ATTCCTTAGAAGAACTCCAGCGCAAGGCCTTTGAAATCGAACGCGTGGTCCGCTCGGTTCCTGGAGCCGTGGGCGTCGCCGCCAGTCGAGTGCAAGGCAAGCCCTACGTGGAAATCGAGGTGGATCGCACGCAGGCGGCGCGCTACGGCCTCAACGCACAGGATGTGCTCGAAGTGGTCGAATCGGGAATCGGCGGCACGGTCGTCGGCACGGCAATCGAGGGTCGGGCCCGGTTGCCCATCCAGGTCCGCTTGGCAGCCTCCGAACGCGACGACATCGATCGGTTGGGAGAAATTCTAATACCGACCGCCAACGGGTCCCCGGTGCCACTCTCTCTAGTGGCCCGAGTCCAACGCACCGATGGACCGGGAGAAATCGCCAGCGAGAACGGCCGCCTGCGGGTCTTTGTCCAAGCCAACGTTCAAGACCGGGACCTCGGCTCCTTTGTCACCGAAGTCCAGGAGCGAATGGACCGCGAGATCGTGCCCACCCTCTCCCGAGGCATGACCCTCGAGTACTCCGGTGAATTCGAGAACCAAATCCGAGCCAGCCGGACTCTCCGTCAAATCGTTCCGACGGTGTTGGTCATTATCTTCCTGCTGCTCTATCTCGTGTATCGCTCCGCCATCGAAGCGGCCCACGTCCTCTTGGCCGTCCCGTTCGCCTTGTCTGGCGGTGTGTTTTTGCAATGGGCTCTCGGTTGGCATTTCAGCGTCGCCGTTTGGGTCGGGTACATCGCGTTGTTCGGAACTGCCATCCAGACCGGGGTGGTGATGGTCGTCTATCTCGAGGAAATGCTGGCCACGCGTCGTGCTGCATTGGGAGACCGATTCACTCATAGCGACCTCATCCAGGCGGTGAAAGACGGCGCGCGTCTCCGACTTCGCCCCAAGGTCATGACCGTGGCCACCATCGTGGCCTCCCTTCTGCCGATTTTTTGGAGTCACCGAACTGGGGCTGAAGTGATGAAGCCGCTGGCCACACCCGTCATCGGCGGCATGGTGAGCAGTCTGCTCCACATTCTCATCGTCACCCCTATCCTTTTTGTCCTGATTCGAGAGCGAGAATTTAAAAAGCCGGTCAATCCAGCACACTAGCCCCTCAATCCACCCATCCCGCCTCAGAACGCGCTGGAACCCGTGATTGCGGCTTGCTGCCTGATTTTCCAGGGGGCAGGCTTTACCACATAAAGCGTATGGCTGAACTCATTGGAAACCTTCTCGTCGCCCAGTCTGGCGGCCCCACCAGCGTCATCAACGCCTCCATTGCCGGGGTTATCACCGAAGCCGGTCACCATGAGGGCATCGAAGAGATTTTTGGCGGTCAGAACGGTATCTTAGGGATTCTCAACGAAGACCTGATCGACATCAACGACGAGCGGTCCAAGTCGATCGAAGGCCTACGGAACACGCCCGCAGCTGCACTAGGCACCTGCCGCTACAAGATTGATTTCAACAAGAATCCCGAAAAAGCGGCCAAAGACATGGACCGCCTCTTCGAGGTCTTTGAAGCCCACAACATTCGCTACTTTTTCTACGCGGGCGGCAACGATTCACAAGATACCGCGCACAAAATCCATTTGGAGGCGGTGAAGCGCGGCTACGACCTGCGCGTGATGGGTGTGCCCAAGACCATCGACAACGACCTTCCGGTCACCGACCACTGCCCGGGATACGGTTCGGTGATCAAGTACAACTCGGCCACGGTGATGGAAATCGGCTTCGATGTCGGTTCCATGGCCACTGATGACGGCTCTTGCTGCATCGTCGAAGTCATGGGCCGCGCCGCCGGCTGGATCGCTGCTGGAACTGTCTTGGCCAAACAAGGCAATCCGGCCAACCCACCGCACATCATCGTGCTGCCAGAAATCCCCCTGAATGAGGCTGCATTCCTCAATCGTGTGAAGGAAGTGGTCGCCGAACACAAGTACTGCGTAGTCGTCTGTGGCGAAGGTGTGAAGAACGAAGCCGGCGAAGAAATTGGCGCCGACAAAACCCGCCTCGATGCCTTTGGACACGCGGTGCTCTCTGGAGCCGCCGACGCGCTCGCATCCATCGTCCAGGGCAAGCTCAACCTCAAGACCCGCACGGTGAAACTCGGCTATGCCCAGCGCGCGGCCGCTCACTACGCCAGTCTCACCGATGCCGATGAAGCCTTCGCCTGCGGCACCGCAGCCGTCCGCGCCGCTGTCTCTGGCAAGTCGGGTCTGATGCCGAAGATTGTCCGCCTGTCTTCCAGCCCGTACCGCTGGGAGATCCAGCTCGAACCGCTGGAGAACATCGCCAATGTCGAGCACTTCATCCCGCGCGACTGGATTAGCGAAGACGGATTCTTGCCGAACGAGAAGTTCGTCGAATATGCCGCCCCGTTGATCGAAGGTCAGGTGGTCGTTCCGCAAAAGAACGGTCTGCCGTCCTACACAATCCTCGCCAAGAGCCCGGTCGAGAAGAAACTCGCGCCCCGCGCCTAGGCAATCACAGCGCTGACGGGCGATAAAATTCCGGAAAGCCTCAAACCGCCGAACGGATCCCACAGATCCCTCGGCGGTTTTTTGTTGATGAATCCAACCTCGAACGTCCGCTGCCGAAACCATGACACGGCGTTGCATTGCAGTTTTAGCGCCTTCGACGTTGAATCCCTGCGCGTATGAGTTCGCACCCCACCGCTCGCAACCTCCCACTCGGAAAACCTCAGGGGCCCAGACGCCATTTCGCCTCGGACAACTACGCGGGCATCACTCCGGAAGCCTGGGCCGCCTTAGCTGAGGCCAACCAGGACCATGAGCCTGCCTATGGCAATGACCGCTGGACCCAGGCCGCCACAGACCGGATCCGCGATCTCTTCGAAACGCCCTGCGAGGTCTTCTTCGTCTTCAACGGCACTGCCGCTAATTCGCTGGCCCTATCGGCTTGCTGCCAAAGCTACCACAGCGTCCTGTGCCATGAGGTTGCCCACGTCGAGAAAGACGAATGCGGTGCGCCCGAATTTTTCAGCAACGGATCCAAACTACTCCTGCTGCCCGGCGACGGTGGAAAACTAACCCCTGCAGGCATCGAGGAAGCGGTCCGTCGTCGAACCGACATCCACTACCCTAAACCCAAGGTGGTCACGGTGACCGAGCCCACCGAGGTCGGGACCCTCTACACCCCTCAAGAACTCCGAGCCATCGGAGCAATGACCAAGAAACACGGGCTGCGCTTCCACATGGACGGGGCACGCTTTGCCAATGCCGTGGCCGCTCTGGGCGTGGCACCCCGAGAGATCACCTGGCAGGCGGGTGTCGATGTCCTCTCCTTCGGTGGCACCAAGAATGGCATCCATGTTGGCGAAACGGTGGTCTTCTTCAACTTGGCCTTGGCTGAAGAATTTGCCTACCGAACCAAACAAGCCGGGCAGCTTTGCTCGAAGATGCGCTTCATGTCTGCCCCTTGGGTAGGAATGCTTCGGGACGACGTCTGGCTGCGCCATGCCGCACATGCCAACGCCATGGCAACGCTGCTCCACGACCTCGTCGCCACTTGTCCGAGCGCGCGAATCCTATTCCCTAGACAAGTAAACAGTGTGTTCGTGGATTTGCCCAAGCCGGTCATCCAGGCGCTGTGGGACAAGGGTTGGCTCTTTTACAACTTCATTGGTGAGGGTGGCTGCCGCTTGATGTGTTCCTGGGACACCCGCGAGGAGGATGTCCGGGCCTTCGCCGCCGACCTGTTGGAATGCGCCGGAGGCTGACGCCACGGGGCAGTTCTCGTCCCGCCCTTCGCAAGACGCAGGGATCCGGCTATTCTGTGTTTATCGAACTATCCCCACTCGCCCACTGCCTGCCTCCAGGGCGAGAGGTCGTCCTGCTCATTCTCGGAGGAAAGAAATAGTCTCAATCTCGCCACGCCACTGCACTCCTGCCCGACATGACCCCCGATCCCCTGCCTCAGCCTGATCTACTTCCTGTCCCGTCACCTGACACCGCCCCAGCCGAAATTCCCACGCACCGACGCCGGGTTCGCTATGCTGGCAAGCACCCGCGTCACTTCGCTGAAAAATACAAAGAGAAAGCCCCAGAACAATACGCGGAAGATGTTGCTCGAATTGTCTTATCCGGAAAGACACTGGCTGGATCTCACCGATCAGTTCTGGTGCCAGAAATCCTAGAGACGCTCGAACCTCAACCCGGACAAACCCTCGTTGACTGCACACTCGGCTTTGGTGGCCATGCCCGCGAACTCTTGGCTCGCCTCGGAACCGACGGGCGTTTGGTTGGCTTTGATTGTGACCCGGTCGAGTTGCCCAAGACCACAGAACGACTCCGACAAGCCGGATGGTCGGAATCCCAATTCATCCCCGTGCGGAGCAACTTCGCGGGTCTGGGGGCGGGCCTGGCCAGCTTGGGTATCCAGAGTGTCGATGGCATTCTGGCCGATCTCGGGGTGTCCTCGATGCAACTCGACGATCCCGCTCGCGGCTTCACCTACAAAGACGATGGTCCTCTCGACCTGCGGATGAACCCTTCCAAGGGGCTTTCCGCCGCGCAGTGGTTGGCTCGTACGACACCAAAGCAACTGGCCACAGCACTCCGGAATAACGCGGACGAACCCGTGGCTGAAGCATTGTCTGAGGCCATCGTCGCCGCATTGCAAATCCAGCCGATCACCCGAACCCGGGAATTTGCCCGACTGCTCCATGAACTCTACCGTGAACGCGGCTGGACGCGGGACAAGCCCGAGGGCGATGCCCGCATCCGTCGAGTTTTTCAGGCTCTTCGAATCGAGGTGAACGACGAATTTGGTGTCCTGGATGCCCTGCTGCGCCAATTACCCGCCTGCCTCAAACCCAACGGGCGGGTCGCCATTCTGACCTTCCACTCGGGCGAAGATCGTCGCGTCAAGCATGCCTTCGCAGAAGGCGAACGGCTGGGACTCTACACCGTCGTGAGCGACTCAGTCCGACGGCCCGGACCCGAGGAGCTCCGTTCCAACCCGCGGTCGGCACCTGCCAAACTGCGCTGGGCGATCCGGAGCAGCACCGGGGCGGCAGACAGTGATCCCACTGCGGAGCCTTAAACGCCCCGAACCCGATCCTTCTTAGCCTCGCGTTCGACCTCAATCTTGGCCTTGTCGCTGGTATAGCGCTGGCGGAGCAGTTCCATCGTCTCGATGTCCCGGGCTGCCTGCGCCGCCTCAAGGGCCGCGCGGGTGGACAAATCCGCCTGCGCGAGTTTTGCGGCATAGATAGAATCCAATTCTGCCAGTTCCGCTTTCTGGGCGGTGGTCAACTTGGCCGGCGCTGCGGTCTTACCCAAACGATCCATTGCCAGTTCATAGGCCGATTTCATGAAAATTAGGATCGGCCAAACCTCTCTGAAAATCCACAACGGCATCCAACGGATCTTTCAGAGCCTGTCTGAAAATGGGGAGGGGTTCTGTTTGGGAGAGAAGGGTTCGATTGGCAAGGCGCGAGGAGGAAGCAGACCCGCAGCAGCGGTCTGTGACCGACAAGCTACGCCGCCAGCGGGCCCCTCCCGATTTTCAGACAGACTCTCAGAGTCCAAGTTTCGGTTTGACGGAGGGAGCAGGCACTCCAGCGTTACCCATTCACAGTTGCTTTCCGATCTATCGCAGCCAATTCGCCATGAGCCAATTCACGCACGTTTCCAATCTCTGGAATGACGCCGAAGCCAATGCCCTGAGCGGTGCAGACCGTTTGGTCTATC
>JBDKKQ010000074.1:0-10450 GCA_039796015.1 Verrucomicrobiota bacterium | reverse complement strand
ACACCCATCCCTTGCACAAGGTGACCATCATTCCCCGAGGTCAGGCACTGGGCGCCACGATGTACCTGCCGAAAGAAGACATCCACAACCGCCGGTTCAAAGAGCTCAACGACCTCATTGCAGTGACCATGGCCGGCCGCATCGCCGAGCAAATGTTCACCGACGATATTTCCAGCGGCGCCTCCGGCGACATCCAGCAAGCCACCTCCATGGCCAAAGCCATGGTGATGCACTGGGGAATGAGTGACCAATTGGGCATGGTACTCTACGGAGAGTCCCAAGAATACGTCTTCCTGGGTCGTGATATGATGCGCTCCAAGGAATACAGCGAACAAACCGCCCTACGGATCGACGCCGAGGTGAAGCGCATCATCGATGACGGCTTCAAGTCGGCCAATGACATTTTGACCGAGTATCGGGATAAGGTGGAACTGGTCGCCCGGGCGCTTTTGGAATACGAAACTCTCGAAGGATCCCAAGTCGCAGACATCGTGCGTACTGGCACTTTCACCCCTCACTCACCGCGTCCCGACAAGCCGGAACCCCCGAGCGGGGCTCAGGCCGCAACCCCGTTGCCCGAGGTGATTAAGCCCGTACCTCCGAAGCTTCCGGGTTTCGGTAGCGCGGCCCCAGCGGCAGCCTAAGACAATCTTGCCTGCCTCAATCGGAGCTAAAAAGCAGGAGCTAAAAAATCTAAGTCCCACACTCGGCGCGGATCGAACCTTCGGGTTTGTTCCGCGCCGATTGTCTTTTCAGGCCCTCACTTGGCCCGTGCCGAAGCCCTGCCACTTGTAACTGCAAAGTTCATCGAGACCCATCGGACCCCGAGCCCCGATCTTGTCGGTGCTAATGCCGATCTCAGCCCCCATACCGTACTCCCCGCCGTCGGTGAACCGTGTCGAGGCATTCCAGTAGACGGCGGCCGAATCGACCTCGGCTAAGAAACGGTCTGCCACCGCTGAATCGGCGGTCACCACGGCTTCACTGTGTCCTGAACCATGTCGGTGGATGTGGTGAATGGCCGCATCCAAACCATCCACCACCGCGACGTTGAGGATGTAGTTGTTGTACTCCGTCTCCCAATCCTGAGGTTCCGCGGCCCGAGCCACGCTGGATGTGCCGCGGATCGCGCCAGTGAGCAATTGCAGCGCCTCTGCGTCGGCATGAAACTCTACGGACTTGGTTGCCAACCGAGTCGCCATGCTTGGTAAGAAATCGGCCGCCACCGCCCGGTCGACCAACACGGTTTCGGCAGAATTGCAGGTGGAGGGACGCTGGCATTTGGCATTGAAGACGATGTCTTCGGCCATGCCCAAATCGGCCGCCGCATGCACATAGACGTGGCAGACGCCCTTGTAGTGCTTGATCACCGGCACCTTGCTGCATTCGGTCACCGCTCGGATCAATCCCTCACCACCTCGGGGCATGCAAAGGTCCACGTACTGGGTCAACGACAAGAGGGCTGGAATGGCCTCGCGATTGGCCGTCGGCACCACTTGGATGGCGTGCTCCGGAAAACTTGGCAGTGCGGACTTGGCCGACGTGATCAACGTCTCGGCGATTAACCGGTTGGAATTCAACGCCTCCTTGCCACCCCGAAGGATAGTGGCGTTGCCCGTCTTGAAACACAGCGAGGCCGCATCAGCGGTCACATTGGGGCGGGATTCGTAAATGATGACGACCACACCAATGGGTGTCGTGATTTTGCGGAGGCGAAGTCCGTTGGGACGTTCACGCGTGTCCAGCACACGTCCGACGGCATCCGGAAGATCCGCAACCTCGCGCAACCCCTGAGCCATGGCGGCAATGCGGTCAGCACTCAGCGCCAGACGATCCACCATGGCTCCGGTCAGTCCGAGGCTCTTGCCGACTTCCAAGTCGAGTGCATTGGCCTCCAGCAGGCGTGGCCCAGCTGCAACCAAACCGTCGGCCATCGCCCGGAGGCAGCGGTTCTTTTCATCGGCCGACAGCCGGGCCAATTCACGCGATGCGGCCTTGGCTCGTCGACCCAGTTCCGTCATTTCATCCATCAGCGCCATGGGGCCAGCGTAGCCCTGCAAGGCGGGCGACGGAAAACCAAAACACGGGCTCTCTTGCTCCTTAATGCGGCCGCTGCTGCTGTCGGCAAAATTGCGGGCGACGCTGGCGACGGCCCTAGCAGCTACCAAGTTCCCAGCGGACTGACCGGCAATGCGCGCCCTTCGGGCCAGACCACATAGACGGTCTGATGCGATGCCGCCCATGCGTCTCGGAAGGAAGCTTTGGCGAACTCTCGCCGGACCCGGCTCAAACGAACACCGGGGTCGTTGACGCTCACCGTCGACTCCGATACCGCGCAAACAACGACCAAATGACCGTCGCCCTTTTCTGGCTTTGAGGCCCCCTTCAACACCGCATACGAAACCGATGCCGCCACGGGAATCCCTGAGTTCAACAAGGCCTCCAAATCGGCGATTCCGCTCAAACGGACGGCCGCAGCCTGCAAACCCGGTCTGCTCCCGGCATAGGCAGCGTTGAAGGACCAATTGCCGGTGCCCGGCCACCCAGGGTCGTGCACGCCGGCCACCACCGACCGCACATCCTGGTCCCATTCCGGGTGGGCCGTTTGTTGCCCCCAGTAAGCCATGAGCATGGCGACGCTGGTTGGGCTGCACCACTGGGTCACACCCTCCGGGTAATCGGCCTGAGATTTTTTTGGGACTTCGAGGATCCCTGGAGTTGGCCGATGGGCTGGGATCGCCCGTGCGGCCTGTGCCGCCGGAGTTGGGTCCTCGGGTCGGGTGGAGGGCGACCACAAGGCTAGATCCATCCGCTTCAGAACGGCCAATGTTTGGGTGGGATCCGAGAATCGCACCCGGAGCCGGAGCGCCTGCCCTCCCGTTGGCAGCACCAGCGTGTCTGTGTCTACCGAGCCTGAGTCGTTGCGCTGACCGCCAACACTGGTGCGCCGCGTGGGTGACTGCGAGGCCGACCAACGTCCCAAGTGCCACCACCGGCTCCAGTGCCCTGCGCTCTGAACTTGGCACTCGATCTCAAGATCGGCGTCTGTGCGGAGATTCCATGAGACCACCAATTCGCGGAACGGTATCGAAGACTTCCACTCCTGCGAGACCCACGCAGAACCATTGGGCGACTCCCGTTGAAACGAATGAAACTCCGTCACCGGAATCCATCGGGCGTCCGCCCAGGCCATCGCCGACGCATAAAAAAAGCACCACCCTCGAAACCGCAGCCACATAGGCCCAGTGTGAACTTTGGCCGCGGAATGTCGCTTGTGGAATTAAAAGGCACCGAGTTGCGGGTGCCAAGATTGCCCTAGCCGTTTCAGGCCAATCCTTTTGCCGTTGCCTGCCGTGTTCTCGAGGAGTTGGATAGAAACCATCTTCCGGACCCTCGCCATGAAGCCTTCAACCTTGACCCGCACCTCCTCCCGGCTCGCCTTCACTCTCATCGAGCTGCTGGTGGTCGTGGCCATCATCGCCATCTTGGCCGGAATGCTCCTCCCCGCACTGGCCAAGGGAAAGACCAAGGCTTTGCAGGCGCGGTGCACTTCCAACCTCCGTCAAATCGGAATGACCTTCGCCATGTACACCGGCGACTCGAACGACCGATTTCCTTACTCGGGTCGTGATTGGCCCCAAATGGGGTTCATCGATTACCTCAAGCTGATGGATCCGTACATCAGCACCAACGCGCGATCCTTCTACTTTTGCCCGTCGGAAAAAGGGCGTGGATTCAACCTTGAATGGACGATGGCCAACAATTACCCCATCAAGACCAACGAGCTGCTCTTCCCCTGTTCGTATTACTACTACAACCAGTTCTACCACAACAACGACAGCTCCGCCCTTCAAGTTCGCAAGGTCTCCGATGTCCAGTCTCCCACTAAAAAAGCCATCTCGCCTTGCTTTTCCAGCAATCGGGGCAAATGGAACGACATTTACAAGGGCACCGGAGCCGCCGCTCACGGGCCCCGGGGCATGTCGTTGCTCTTCGTCGATGGGCATAGCGAATTCGCCTTGTACGACCGGCTGAATGCGCCATTCAAAGACGGTGCGAAGCTCATTTACAACCTCGACTGGACCGTTGGCGGTCTCGCCGGCGAAGACCTAAAATAGCCAGTCCCGCGTCGCGGTTTTCTCGGGTTCTCCGGGTTTCTTCGCAGCCTCCGACTGGCGAAACTCCAGGAAACAGTGAATGGTGAGGATCCGGTCCGGATCCAGCCGTCCGGGGCCCATGCCGATCACTGACCACATTCGAAATAAATTGTCCACGGTACCGCACCGTCCTGGTGTCTACCTGCACAAAGACCGATTCGGCACGGTCATTTACATCGGGAAGGCTCGCGACCTTCGCAAGCGGGTCTCCCAGTACTTCCACCCCTCGCGGCGCATGGGCTGGGATCTCAAGTTCAACGCCTTGGTCGATGCCATCCACGACTTCGATTGGCACATGGTCAAGAACGAGGCGGAGTCGTTGCTGTTAGAGAGCCGGCTCATTAAGGAATTTCAGCCGCGCTTCAATATCGACCTCAAGGATGACAAGCAGTTCCTCCTCTTAAAGGTCAACCTCAACGACCCCATTCCCCGCTTCACGCTGACGCGCCTGCGGAAGGACGACGGCTGCCTCTACTTCGGTCCCTTCGCCCATTCGGGCAGCGTGCGTCGGGCGCTGACCCTCATGCGGCGAAAGTTCAAGCTGCGGGGCTGCCGACCGTTGCACCCCAATGAGTCGGATTACCGGCACTGCTTGTATGGAAACCTCCAGCACTGCACGGCTCCGTGCATCGCCAACGTCACCCGTGAACAGTACCTAGAACAAGTCCGTGCCGGGATCGGGTTCCTCGAAGGGCACACCGAGGAGCTCCGCAGCGAACTGGAGAGCGAGATGCGCAAGGCGGCTGCCAACCTCGACTTCGAGAAAGCAGCCCAGCTCCGCGATGCGCTGGAAGACCTCAAGCGCACCACGCTGAAGACTGAGAAGTTCGAGCGCATTCCCTACACCTTGCCTGTGGCTGTCCACCCGGAATCCGACTTGCGCGAACTCGGGCGACTGCTCGGCCTCGCCGAACCTCCGGCCCGGATCGAGGGCTTCGACATCTCCAACATCAGCGGCACCTTCATTGTGTCATCGATGGTCAGTTTCTGGCATGGGCGTCCCGACCGGTCCAATTACCGTCGGTTCCGGATGAAGACGGTGAGCACCCAGGACGACTTCGCCTCAATGGCTGAGACCATTCAGCGCCGGTACAGCCGCCTAAAACGGGAGCTCCAAGATTCCACGACACCCACCCTCGCTAGTACCCCTCTCGAACAGGAAGACTCGGTAGAAGATTCCCCCGAAGATTCCCTCCCAGCAGAGGGCATCGTAGCCGAATCCCCGGAGCGTCCCTGGATCCCGAAGATTACGGCGGGACCGCGGTTGCCAGATTTGATCCTCATCGACGGTGGTAAGGGGCAACTCAATATGGCCTGTGCTGAACTCGCAAAGCTCGGGCTCTCACATATACCGATCTTGGGCCTGGCCAAGGAGTTCGAAGAAATTCATCTGCCGGGCGAAAAAAATCCGCTACGGCCCGGGCTGGACAGCGCTGCGGTCAAGCTCCTCCAGCGAGTCCGAGATGAAGCCCATCGGTTCGCCAACACCTACAATGCCCAACTGCGACTGAAGAAGATCAGCGAGAGCATCCTGGATGAATTTCCGGGCATTGGTGATGCCCGCAAAAAGGCCCTACTGAGGCGGTTTGGATCCATTCAACGACTGCGCATCGCGCCCATCCACGAGATCGAACAGGTAGACGGTTTTGGTGGCACCATGGCCCAAGCGCTCAAACGCTTCTTGGAAGCCCGGAAAGATTCCTAGCCCTTACGATCCCGGAGGCCTGTCGATCGTGTCGGCATCCATCTGATAAATCCCTACCAGGTAACCATTCTCGCGCATGGCTCCAACTTTGAGCGTGCCATAGAGAGTTACAGCCTGATCCATCACGGGCTTGATTCCGGACGTGGTCATCTTGACTGCAATCCATTCATTGATCTTGGGAACGGTACCAAAGCAGCACATGGACTGGTCTCGCATGAGCAGCAGCTCGGTCACCAGGCCCCCTTCTACTTTCAAGGGCAGCATGAAGCCCTTCACAGCCACCTTCTTGCCGCTGAACGCCTTCACTTTGGCGGGAATCTGGGTATCCGGATCGGCCGCCGGGGCATTGGTCTTCGAGGCCGGAGCGTCTTCAGGCACCTCGTACTTGAAGGTGGCCAGGACATCGAATCCCACGGATGCGAAGCCAGGTTTTGCAGCCGGTGTGTTGGTCGTAACGGACTCTTTGGAAGAGTCGACCTTTGGATCCACCGCCTGGGTCTGGCCTGCCAAAGGCTTGATCGGCTTGCCGCGGGGAACCGCTGTCGGTGCGGTGGATTGAGCCATCAGCGGAGACCAGAATCCCGGACTGGAGCCCAGCCATGCTGTAGCCAAAAAAATGGTGAGAAATCGAAGACCCCGTCGAAGTCTCTTTTGGACTCCCTGCTTCATGGATACATCCGCACGCATGAGACGGACCCTAGAGTGTCAGCGCTCGCAACGCCAGTGTGGCTCAAGGAGAGATTTCTACCCTTGACGCTGCCGGAAAGCGGGACGGATTTTCAGCTCACAACGCCTCCCCGTCTATTTTTGCCTGCAACCATTCCCTGATGGCCCACCTGCTCACTCGAACTCCATGGATGCACCGCCGGGCGAGGCTCCTTTGGAAGCTCTGCATCGCAATCCTCGCTAGCACTCTCTCGTTGATCTCACGGGCCGACAGCACCGTCGTCTTCAACGAAGTGCACTACCATCCCGCAGATCGGGAGCCCTTTTACGAGTGGGTCGAACTGCACAACCAAATGGCGGTCAGCATGGACCTTTCCGGATGGCGACTGGCTGGAGGCATCACCTACTTGTTTCCCCGGGGAACAGTCCTGCAAGGCGGTGCTCAGTTGGTCGTTGCGGCCAACCCGGGCGCGCTCCTGGAACTGGGCGTCACCAACGTGGTCGGCCCTTATCAAGGGCGCCTTTCCAATTCCGGGGAGACGCTGGAGCTGCGAAACAATAACCAACGGCTGATGGACGAGCTCTCGTATGGCACCGGCTCGGAATGGCCCGTGGCTCCCGATGGCCATGGCCCCAGTTTGGCCAAAATTGAAGAATCGACCTCCACTGCAGTCGTGTCCCACTGGCGACCGAGCTCCCAGCGCGGCGGATCCCCAGGCAGCCGCAACTTTCCCAGCCCAGGTTCCGAAAGTCCGCCCGTTCTCGTTTCTGCATCCCGAGGCTGGGAGGTCCTGGTTTCGGCGTCTATCCCCGGGCCTGATTGGTTTTCTTCCAACGGATTGGATTCTAACTGGAGGTCGGCAACAGCCCCGTTTTTTGGTGGGGACGCCTCTCCTCCCACCGGAACTGAAAGTGCCATCCCTACCCTGTTCTCCACCGGTATGTCGGACTCCCGGAAGGCATTGACTGCGGGCACCCGGGATACGCACTACACGGTGCTGGCCTCCGCACAGGTCGTTTCTCCGCCACCGCCATCCCCGGCCCTGGTAATTGAGGGACATCCGGCCTGGATGGCCAATGATTCCAGCTCGCAATGGCTGGGACCGGTCCACCCGGGAACCGCCAGCGTCGCGGCGGGCAATTACCGCTACCGGACCCAATTTGATCTCTCTGCGTTCGCGCCGGATTCCGCGCGACTCCAGGTCCGAGCCGCCGCCGACAACCGGATTACGTCCGTGCTGCTCAACGGCCGGAGCATCGGCCTGAGCTTCGAGGGATTTCAATCATTCAGCCCGGTGTTCAACGTCAGTTCCGGATTCACGACGGGCACCAACACGCTCGAGTTCCTCTGGGCCAATGACTCCAACTCACCTAATCCGGCAGGTTTTCGGGCGCTGTTGCAGGGCACGGCCCGCAGCCGATTTAATTCTGATAGCCGCCTAACCCCTTCGGTGACCCAGGCGGCTTATTTTCGGACTCGGTTCGTAATTCCACCCAACTTGGCTCGGGCGCGACTGAAACTCCGGACCACTTACGATGATGGGGCAGCCTTCTACCTGAATGGCCGTGAGGTCCACCGGGGCAACCTGCCGACTGGCACACTGAAATCCGATACGCCCGCTCTGGCCTCCCAGCCAGGAGTCCCGTCGCCCGTGGAGATTTCTTTGCCACCCGGCAGCCTGCGGACTGGCACCAATATCTTGGCCATAGAATTGCATCAGGCTACCGACGGAATTACGGACCTGTGGTTCGAGGCAGAACTTGCTGTGCAGGAAACGCAGGACTCCTCGCGAGTCGGACTCCGGTTCAACGAGGTGTCCGCCCCTGGCGTGGGTTTTTTTGTCGAGGTCGCTAACACTAGCCTAGAAGCCCGGCCCCTGGATGGCCTTCGGATCACATCCACCGGAAGCTCTGCTGGAGCCTACACCTTTCCGACGGGCACAAGTTTGGTCCCCGGCGGAGTCCGGTCGGTGACATGGTCCCAGTTAGGCTTCCGACCAGAGCGGGGCGACCACCTCGTCTTGGAATCTACGACCGACGAGAGCGTGCTGGATGCCGTGGTACTCGGCTCCCAAGCCCAGGCTCGCCATCCTGATGGCACCGGTCCCTGGCGATTCCCATCCGCGCCGAGTCCGGGACAAACCAACCAGGTGCGTCTCCACCGCGAGGTAGTTCTCAACGAAATCCTCTATCACCCGCCCGACGGATCGGTTTCTGGCAGCTGGATGGAGCTCCTCAACCGCAGCACCTCCGATATCGACTTGTCGGGCTGGAATTTCGCCGAGGGCATCGGCTTCCGGTTCCCCGCCGGCACGACGCTGAAAGCAGGACAACTGTTACTCGTCGCTGAAAACCCAGGACTCCTGCGCTCCGAAAATCCGGGCACTCAGGTTGTCGGTCCCTTCGAAGGGAAACTCTCCAACTCCGGGGAACGGCTGGTGCTCGTTGATGCGGCCGGAAATCCCGCCGACCTCGTGGAATATGCCGATTCCGGGCGTTGGCCGGAGGAGGCCGACGGGGCTGGCTCCAGCCTCGAATTGCGGGATGCCGAGGCTGACAACGCCTCGCCGGAGGCGTGGGCTGCCAGCGACGAATCCGCTCGCTCGGAATGGGTTCGCCATACTTACCGAGCGCGCGCGGTCTCCTCGCCTGGACCTACGCTCTGGAACGAATGGGTGCTGGGGATGCTCGATGCGGGTGAATGCCTCATCGACGACTTGCAGGTCATCGAATCGCCGGGCACGGCCACGGCCATTTCATTGCTCAAGAATGGTGACTTCGAACTGGGGATTACCTCCTGGCGCTGCCTCGGGACTCATCGCCTCAGCCGGGTCATCGAAGATCCCAATTTGCCCGGAAACCACGTGCTGCACCTGGTAGCGACCGGTCCCACCGAGCACATGCACAACCACATCGAAACCACCCTGGCCAGCAACAAAGCGGTGGTGAATGGGCGTGAGTACGAAGTGTCGTTCCGTGCCCGCTTTCTGAAGGGGTGCCCGCGACTGAACACTCGGCTTTACTTCAACCGCGTGGCCAAAACCACGGAGCTGCCCCGGCCCACTCGGGCTGGAACCCCCGGATCCCCCAATTCCCGGAAGACGGCGAACCTCGGCCCTACCTTTGAATCGCTAAGTCACTCACCGGCCGTCCCTGCGGTCGGTCAGGCGGTGACGGTCACGGCGGTTGCCTCAGATCCCGATGGTGTCGCCAGCGCGCGCCTCTTCTGGTCGGTCACTGGGGCCGCCTGGCAGTCCAAGGCGGTCTCGTTGGACAGCGCAGGCCGAATCAGCGCCACGATTCCCGGTTTGCCTGCGGGTTCCACCCTGCAGTTCTACGTTGAGGCCACTGACGGCCGAGGAGTAACCGCCTGGTTTCCAGCAGCCGGCCCTCAGTCACGGGCCCTGGTGGGCGTGGCCGATGGGCGGGAGCGACTGGGATCGCTGCACAACCTTCGCCTCCTCATGACGCCCGCCGACCTCGTGCTGCTTCACGCCGAGACCAACGTCATGAGCAACGAGTTCCTCCGCGCCACGGTGATCCAAGATGAGAAGGAAATCTTTTACGATGTGGGTGTCCATTTGCAGGGCAGCCAGCGAGGGCGACTGGAGGCCAGCCGCGTTGGCTTCACGCTCCGATTCCCGCCAGATCACCTGTTCCGCGGGGTTCATTCCGGGATCTCTATCGATCGGTCTGGTGGCTACACCGGTGTCGGTGGAGACCAAGACGAGATCGTCCTTAAACACGCCCTTCAGCACGCCGGTGGGCTTCCGGGAATGTACGATGACTTGGTCTATGTTCTTCCGCCGCGGACGGACCTCACCGGCACGGCCCTATTGATTTTGGCCAAATACGGCGATGTGTTTCTGGACTCCCAATTTGAAAACGGATCCGACGGCAACGAATTCAAACTGGAGCTGGT
>JBDKKQ010000073.1:0-3435 GCA_039796015.1 Verrucomicrobiota bacterium | reverse complement strand
CTTGATTGGGAATCCTTCACGCGGACCCCTTCCCGCTACACAGCCGAAGCACCCCTTCGCCAGGAGCGCGCCGAACTGCTGGACCGGGTCACACGGGCAGGGTTCATCGATGATTATGCCGGGATCCGCATTTCCAAGACCGGGAAACGCTTTCGCATCTGGCAGGCCGTGGTGTGGAACCTGCGCGACCGGCAGGGGGCGTTCGCCGGCCAAGCCGCCTCATTCACCGATTGGGAATTTCTACCATGAAGACCGCCGCCATCCTCGGAGCCTCCGCCGACCCCACCAAATTTGGACACAAAGCCGTCCTCGCCTACGCCCTTCAGGGCTACACGGTTTGGCCCGTGAACCCCAAAGAATCGCACATCGCCGGCCACCCCGCCTACCGCGACATTGCCTCTCTCCCGGGCCGCCCCGAGGTGATCAGCGCTTACTTACCACCCCCTATTTTGCTCGGAATTTTGCCCATCATTGCCCAAAGGGGCTGTGACGAACTCTGGCTTAATCCCGGCACTGATAGTCTGGAGGTCGTCGCAGAGGCTCAGCGCTTGGGTCTGCCGATGATCCGAGCCTGCAGCATTGTCGGGTTAGGCCTATCCCCCGCCCAACTCAATGGTTCTGAAGTGCTCGACTAAATCGCCTCCCACCCAAACCCGGAAGTTCACCCCAACACACTTGGACTGGACTGCGGGCGCCGTTGAGGTTCACTCACGGGATGGCTTCCTTGACCCATGCGCTCATGACCGCCGCCGCCTTGGCCGCCCTGCCTCTCTCCGCCGCCAAACACTTGCTCTACGTCGGCACCTACACCGGCCCGAAGAGCGAGGGTATCTATGCTTTCCGCTATGACGATGAGACTGGAACCGCCGAACCCCTCGGCCTGGCAGCCAAGTCCGCCAACCCTAGCTTCCTAGCAATCCATCCGAACGGGCGTTTTCTGTATGCGGTCAATGAGACCGACCAATGGCAAGGCAAGCCCGGCGGGTCGGTCAGCGCCTTCGCCATCGACACCGCCACGGGCAAACTGCGTGAACTGAACCAGCAATCCACGATGGGCAACAGCCCGTGCCATCTGTCCGTGGACACCACCGGAAATCACGTCCTGGTGGCCAATTATGGCGGTGGCAGCGTGTTATCTCTGCCCATCCAACCCGATGGCGGCCTCACCCGACACACCTTCCTCTCGCAGCACACCGGCGGGAGCAGGAACCCGGCCCGTCAAAAGGATCCGCACGCCCACTCGGTGAATCTTTCGCCGGACAACCGCTTCGCTTATGTCGCCGACCTGGGCACGGACCGCATCCATGCCTATGTGTTTGAATCGGCCCGAGGACTCACCGCTGCCAAGCCCCACCTCGACACCCGCTTGATGCCAGGAAGCGGGCCCCGTCACTTCGCCTTCAGCCCCGACGGTCATCACGCCTACGTCATCAACGAAATGCTCTGCACGGTGATCGCTTTCCGTCACGATCCCACTACTGGCAGGCTCTCTGAAGTGGGATCGGTTCCGACGGTCCCGGCCGGAACAGACATGACCGGGGTGTCCACGGCTGAGGTGAGGGTTCACCCCTCCGGGAAATTTGTCTTCGGCTCAAACCGGGGACACGATTCCATCGCCGTTTTTGCCAGAGACATGACCACCGGAGCCCTGACCCCAGTGGAAGTCCGCAAGATCGGAGGGCAGACCCCTCGAAACTTCGTCATCGATCCGTCGGGCCATTTCTTACTGGCCGCAGGACAAAGCTCGAACGACATCCGCTCGTTCCGCATCGATCCGACCACAGGCAAGCTCACACCGACGGAACAACACTGGGAGGTGGGTTCCCCGGTGTGCCTGCGGTTCGTTTCTTTGAAGTGAATTAAACCAGGGCAGCCCAGCGAGGGTCGGCCGATAGTTTGCGAACCAAGTCTTTGATCTTCTGGGACTCGGACTTGGAGGCCACCAAGGTGGCGTCATCGGTGAGCACCAGGATGCTGTCCTTGACACCGACGAGGGTAATGGGGGTGCGACCCCGGGTGCGACTATCGAAGACAATGTTACGGGCCGCATCCACGTGTACCACATCGCCGACGGCAGCATTGCCCTCGGCATCCTGCTTGAGGTGGCGGGCCAGCGCCGGCCAGGCCCCCAGGTCATCCCAGTCGAAACGACCATCGGCCACGACCACGTTTTGGGCTTTTTCCATCAAGGCGAAATCGACGCTGATCTTCCGAATCTCTGGGTATTCTTGAGCCAAGACTGTTTCAAGCCGCTTGGGCCCTTTGGCCGCCGCGGCAAACCAGCGCTGACAGGCTTGGTGCATCTCCGGCTGGTGCTCGGACAACGCGTTGGTGAGGGTCACAAACGACCATACGAACATTCCGGCATTCCATCGGTAATGCCCCGAGGCGAGGTATTCCTGAGCCTTTTCCAGGGAAGGTTTTTCCACGAACCTCTCGACCTTGAAGAAAGGGGTCTTGAGTGCCTTGCCCGCTGCGGGTGCCGGTAAGGCATTCCCGGAATGAATGTATCCATAGCCGGTCTCCGGGCCGGTGGGCTGAATTCCGATGGTGACGATCACCTGCCCTCGTGCCGCTACGTCCAAGGCGTCGGACAGCACCTGACGAAAACCCTTTTCGTCGCGGATGACATGGTCGGCCGGGAGCACCGCCATGACCGCAGTCGTCGAACGCGCCCCGACCACCGCCGCGCCCAATGCGACTGCGGCGCAGGTGTCGCGACCCACGGGCTCGCCAATGACATTTTCTTTGGGCAACTCCGGCAACTGCCGCCGGACTTCCGCCGCCTGAACGGCGTTGGTGATGATGAGGATGTTGGTCAACGGCACCAACGGTCGCACCCGATCCACGGCTTGCTGCAGAAAGGAACGCTCCCCCAAGAGGCGGATGAGTTGCTTGGGTGTCTTTTCACGACTCACGGGCCAGAACCGCTCGCCTCGTCCGCCAGCCATAATGATCACGAAACGGTCCGCCGAACCTCCGCGAACGACGGGCGCGGAAGAGGCTGTTTTCCGGGACACAGGCCGGGATGTCGCGGCGGGCGATTTTTTGACGTTCTTCAGGACCTTAGCGACTTTGGAAGCCGCCTGAGGGGACTTCGCCGGCGGGCGTTGAACCGGCTTTGCGGTACGGGCCGACTTCTTCGAGGACATTGGCTTCATGGATTCGATGTTCAGCCATCGAACACCAGGATTCACCTCGACTCCAAGGGTTTCATTCGACATCAGCGCGTTAAGAAGCCCTCACAAGGGTCGGATAGCCGCCTTCCACTCCAGTTCGAACCCGTCCTCCCGGAGCCGCTTCTGGAACTCGGTGGTCAAGTCCACCGTGGCATGGACCGCGGCCGGCGTGAGCTGACGATCCACGCAGAACGCAGCCAACGCCCCGGCCGCCTCTCCGATGTTCCACTCCACGGGGTGCAATCGATAGCAACCG
>JBDKKQ010000072.1:0-4300 GCA_039796015.1 Verrucomicrobiota bacterium | reverse complement strand
GGTAACCAACCCCCTCCGCCGATTATGAACCAGCCGGGCAACAACGCTGGCGCGATGAACGGTGGCTTCTTTCCTGGGGCGGTTCAGGGAGGCCAGATGCCCACGGTTATTGGACGGGGTGGGGCTGTCCTGAGTGGGGGTCAAGGATTCGGCACGCTGCAATCCACTCCGTTCGCTGCCAACGCCATTCAGGCGGGTGGGACGGCGGTCCATGGCGGCATCGAGGTGCCGTCGATATCCCCGTCTCCGGATCAATTGGGCGGAACAGTGCCAGCCAACCCTTCTCGCCCGCGCAACATCCAGCCCCCTCCATTCCCAGGCCAGTGATCCAGCCTTACCTGAAGAGGGTAGGGTGAAGAGGGTAGAGTAATTTTTCCGAAAGCGCCGTAGGCAATTGCCGTCGCACAATTGCCGTCGCACAATTGCCGTCGCACAAAGATCCCGCCCTACCTGAAAAGGATGGAACGCCTTCTGCGAAAGTGCCAGGTCACGTGCGGCCAGCTCGGAGATCTAGCCCTACCTCGGGAAGGGCTGATTTCTGTCGCATCATCAGTTCAGGCAGATCGCGCCGCAGCGATGAGCCTTTGCACCTTCTCGGAATCTTTCCGTCCTGGAGAGAGTTCGACTCCGGACGACACATCTACAGCAAAAGGGCGTACTTGCCGGACCGCATCCGCGATGTTCTCAGGCTTTAGACCGCCGGCGAGGATCAGAGGATGGCCCAGTTCGCGGGCTTGCACCGCGAGATTCCAATCGAAGCGGGCCCCGGTTCCGCCCGCCGCTCCAGAGACATAGGCATCTAAGAGCCACGCATCGGCGGATTTCCGGTAGTTAGGCAATCGCTGCAGGGTTTCGGGCCCCTGAACGCGGAAGGCCTGAATCACCCGCACCTGTCCCCGAAGCAACAACCCCACCTCCGGGGGTTCATCTCCGTGGAGTTGAACCGTGTCGAGCCGCGCCTCGATGACAGCGGCCCGGATGAGTGCGGGGTCGGCGTTGACGAAAAGCCCAACGCAACTCACGAACGGAGGCAGGTGCCTCGTGATGGTGGCAGCCCGCTCCGGCTCAATGAACCGGGGCGTTCCAGGAACGAAGACAAACCCCAGTGCATCGGCGCCCGCGTCGACCGCAGCCCACGCATCCTCTTCTCGGGTGATACCGCAAATTTTAATGCGCAGGGCCATGGGGTTTGTCGAGGATTGGGGTTTTTGAAGCAGGGCCTCAGAACTGCCGATCGGTGACCGCGCCCTCGCTGGCCGTGCTGACCGTGGCCGCATACTTAGCCAGAACTCCGCGGGTGTAATTGGGCTTGGGTTGTTTCCAGGCCTTGAGGCGGGAGGTCAATTCCTTGGCCGGGATGCCCAGGTTGATCTCACGCTTCTTGGCGTCGATGGTAATCGGGTCCCCGTTCTTAATCACGGCGATTGGGCCGCCGTCGAAGGCTTCCGGCGTGGTGTGACCGATGACAAATCCGTGGGAACCGCCGCTGAAGCGGCCGTCGGTGATCAGGGCAACTTCCTTACCGAGTCCCTTGCCCATGATGGCGCTGGTCGGGGACAACATCTCGCGCATGCCGGGTCCGCCCTTGGGGCCCTCGCCACGGATGATGATGACATGCCCGCTCTTCACCTTGCCGCCCAAGATTCCTTGAAGGGCTTTTTCTTCGTTTTCGAACACGATGGCCTTGCCGCTGAAGGTGAGGCCTTCCTTGCCCGAGATCTTACCGAGTGCACCGCCGGGGCAGAGGTTGCCGCGGAAGACGACTAGGTGGCTGTCCTTCTTGATGGGGTTATCGAAGCTGCGAATGATGTCTTGTCCGGCTGGGTAACTCGGCGCATTGCGGAGGTTTTCGGCGAGAGACTTGCCGGTCACAGTCATGACATCTCCGTGGAGCAACCCCTTGTCCAAGAGCATCTTCATCAAGGGTACAGTGCCTCCGATCTCGACCAAGCGGGCCATGACGTACTTGCCCGAGGGCTTTAGGTCGGCCAGCACCGGCACCCGCTTTCCGACGCGGGTCCAATCGTCGATGGTCAGCTTCACGCCGGCGCAGTGGGCCATGCCGATGAGGTGCATCACCGCATTGGTCGATCCGCCGAGGGCGATCACTACCGTCATGGCGTTTTCGAACGCCTTCTTGGTCATGATGTCGCGCGGACGGATGTTCTTCTTCAGCAAGTTCAGCACGGCCGCACCGGCGTCTTCGCAGTCGCGCGTTTTCTCTTGAGACACGGCTGCTTGCGCGGATGAATTCGGAAGACTCATGCCCAAAGCCTCGATAGCCGAGGCCATGGTATTGGCCGTGTACATCCCACCGCAGGAACCGGCTCCCGGGACGGCCACCTCGGCGACGGCCTCGACCTCTTCGGCCGAGCAGGCGCCGGCGGCATTCTTGCCGACCGCCTCAAAAATGTTCACCAGGTCTACGTCTTTTCCGTGGAGTTCGCCCGGCAGGATGGTGCCGCCATACACGAAGATGCTGGGGCGGTTCAATCGGGCCATGGCCATGATGCAGCCCGGCATGTTTTTGTCGCAACCGCCCACCGCCACGAAGGCGTCGAAACCCTGGCAACCCACGACCGTCTCGATGGAGTCAGCGATGACCTCGCGGGACACCAGAGAGTACTTCATGCCCTCGGTGCCCATGGAAATGCCGTCCGAGATGGTGATGGTGTTGAAGACCACGGCCTTTCCACCGTTTTCATTGATGCCCTGAGTGACACTGACGGCCAGTTGATCGATGTGCATGTTGCACGGCGTAACCATGCTCCAGGTGGAAGCCACGCCGATCTGAGGCTTCTGAAAATCTTCCTTCGTAAACCCGGTGGCGTAGAGCATGCCACGGCTGGGTGCGCGTTCGATGCCATCCACAACGATGGACGAGAAGGGGCGTGGGAGGGAGTCGTTCTGGGACTTTTTGGTGGGAGCCTTGGCAGTCGATCGGCGTTTCATTGCGAGCCAATGGTTGCGAAGGGATCCTGCCGGCGGAAGACAGAAAATGAACAGCAGGAGGGGTGCTCAACTCCACCGTTGCGACTCCAAGGGTGGGTCTTTAATCTGCCCAACAGGGGTGGATGCCCCGTCAATGAGACACTTTCTCGATTTCGAAAAACCCATCGCCGAACTCCAGCGCAAGCTCGACGAGTTGCGTTCCCAGCCGGCCACACCCTCATTGGGAATCTCTTGGAAAGAAGAGATTCACCTGCTGGAAGGCAAGATCCAGGAGGCCCAGCGGCAGCTGTATTCAAATCTAACGCCGTGGCAGCGAGTTCAGTTGGCGCGCCACCCTCGGCGTCCTTACACGCTGGATTATCTCAAGACGACGTTCAGTGAGTTCGAAGAACTGCATGGCGATCGGCTCTACTCGGACGATCGGGCGATGGTCGCTGGGTTTGCACGACTCGGCAGCGAAAAGGTGTTGGTGATCGGCACACAGAAGGGCCGCGACACCAAGGAAAACATCTTACGCAACTTCGGCTCGGCGCATCCCGAGGGGTATCGAAAAGCCCTTCGCCTGATGAAAATGGCCGACAAGTTTGGTTTGCCCATTGTCACTCTTATCGACACGGCTGGGGCTTACCCGGGCATTGGTGCCGAGGAACGTCATATTGCTGAGGCTATCGCCGTGAATTTGCGCGAAATGATGATGTTCGAAGTGCCTATCATCGCTTGCGTCATTGGTGAAGGTGGGTCCGGCGGAGCTTTGGGCATTGGTGTGGCCGACCGGGTATTGATTCTAGAAAACGCCTACTATTCGGTGATTAGTCCGGAGGGTTGTGCGGCCATTCTCTGGAAGGATCGCACGGCAGCCCCGAAGGCGGCGGCGGCGCTGAAGATCACGGCCAATGATTTGAGTTCTCTTGGCTTGGTGGATGAGGTGCTTTCGGAACCGTTGGGCGGAGCCCATTTGGATCTTGAGGCTACAGCCCTCACGCTGCGGCAGGGACTTCTGCGCCATTTGGCCGAAGTGCAGTCGCAAACACCGGCGCAGCGTTTGGCCTCGCGGTATGCCAAATTCCGGGCCTTTGGTCACTTCACCGAACCCAATACCGCGGCGGCCTGATGTTAGAGACTCCCCTGGTTTTCAGGCCTCTGCCCAAGGAACGTCTTTGGGGCGGGCGCAAGCTGGAAGCGCAGTGGGGAAAATCCCTGCCAGTTGGCGTGCCGGTTGGTGAATCTTGGGAGATTTCTGATCGACCCGAGGGGCAGTCGATTGTGGCGGAAGGGCCTCTGGCCGGAACCTCGCTTCGGGACCTGATGGAGCATCATGGTCCGGAACTGATGGGTCGGCCCGTGGCAT
>JBDKKQ010000071.1:0-3151 GCA_039796015.1 Verrucomicrobiota bacterium | reverse complement strand
GTGCTCCAACCCTCGGAGATCCGCGGGGGCGGATGGTTCACGCCAGAAGCGGTCGCTGAGTGGGTCTCGCGGCGACCCGAAGACTTTGCCAGCGCCTTCCGGGTAATTTGGCAGCGGCTGCGAACGGAGTCCCCGAGCTCCTTGCCTAGCTCCTTGCCTAGCTCCTTGCCTAGCTCCTCCTAGGTTTTTCACGGCCACCCCTATAGCCTGCCTCTCGAACCATGAAGCTAAACTCCCGCGGGGTTTTCTGGGCGATCTTGGCCTCGTTTTTCGTCTCGGGGCTGGCGGGTCTATTGTACCAAGTCGTTTGGACCCGCTATCTGGCCTTGTTCCTTGGTCATACCAGCTATGCGGTGGTGGCCGTGTTGGTGGCCTTCATGGGAGGGTTGGCTGCGGGCAATGCGCTGCTGGGCCCCCGCGTCGATGCGCTCCGACGTCCGCTGTTTTTCTATGCCTGCCTCGAAGCGGGGATTGGTCTCTTTGCGGTCCTTTTCCCGAGCTACTTCGAGGGCATTCATCAGGTGTTCTTGTCGCTGATTCGTTCAATCCATCCGGAGGGCTTGTCTCGGTTGGCACTCCAGTTCCTGTTCGCCGGGCTGACCATTTTGCTACCCACAGTCCTCATGGGCGCGACGTTGCCCGTCCTCACCAAGTTCGTTACCCGATCGCTGTCGGAGCTGCGTGGAAAAGTCGCTGCGCTCTATGCCATCAATAGTGCTGGAGCGGTGGCGGGAATCCTTTTGGCCGATTGGTGGTGGATTCCATCGCTGGGGCTGGAGGCGGTCGTTCAAATCGGCGCCACTTTCAGTCTGGCAATCGCGTTGTTGGCCTATGTGATTAGCGTCAAAAGCGGAGAAGGGGTTGTCGTCGATCGGAAGACCTCCGTTCCAGAACCCGCCACCGAGACCTTCAGCGAGCGGGAATGGAAGGTGGCCCTCGTTGCCGTCGGGCTCTCGGGCTTTGCGGCCATGTTGTACGAAGTGGCCTGGACGCGATTGCTGGCCTTGGCGCTGGGTTCCAGCACCCACGCCTATTCGCTCATGCTGGCCACGTTCATCGGCGGCATCGCCGTGGGGAGCTGGCTCGTCTTTGCCTGGAAGCGGCCCGTCGACACATGGGTCGCGTTTGCCTGGGCGGAACTAGCAATAGCCGGATCGCTGTTGGTATCCCTGGGTTTCTATGACCTGCTCCCCTATGCCTTCGCCCACTTGGCAGATTGGATCGCTCGCCGGCCCGCAGCCTATCCGCTCTACGAGTTGGCCCAGGCCTTGATTTGTTTTGGGGTGCTCTTTCTCCCGTCCGTCTGCCTGGGAATGACCCTGCCACTGGCCAGCCGGATGGCCACGGTCGATCTCCACCGGACGGGCCGCTCTGTGGGCCGTGTGTTCGCGGTCAACACGTTGGGGACGGTGCTCGGTGCGGCGATGACGGGGCTGGTGTTTCTGCCCTCCTTGGGACTGGCAGTCACTCTAGCATTGGGAATTGGTCTTAATGGTCTTATCGGCTGGGTGGTCTTGGCCTCCCGTCGGGGGCCCATCCTGAAGCCGGCATTGCAGGCTTTGGCGGCGACCGCACTCCTGATGGTGCTCGTGGGCTGGCTACTCGGCGAGCGCTGGTCGCGCACCTTCGCCTTGGGTCTCTGGCGGGACGCAAGTCCTCCGGCCTCAGTGGAAGATTTTCGTCGGCGGGCCGAATTGGGCGAGCTGGCCTATCACCGCGACGGAGCCGGATCGACGGTGGCCGTGATTGCCATGACCAATCTGGCCGGGCAGCGCAACGTGAGCCTCAAGGTCAACGGCAAGGCCGACGCCAGTTCCGGCGTAGACATGAGCACTCAAATGCTCCTCGGGCACCTTCCGATGCTCCTCCATCCGGCGGCTCAGTCGGTGCTGGTAGTCGGCGCTGGCAGCGGTGTCACGGTGGGCACGGTGCTGCAGCATCCGGGTGTTCGATCGGTCGATTTGGTGGAGATTTCTCCGGAGGTGATCGAGGTGGCTCGAGAGCACTTTGCTCCCTTCAATCATGACGCGCTTCAGGATCCCCGCTGTCGCACCCGCATCGAAGATGCCAAGACCTTCCTTCAAACCACGCCGGAGTCCTTCGATGTCATCGTCACCGAGCCCTCGAATCCCTGGATGGCGGGTGTCGCGGCGGTGTTCAGTCAGGAGTATTATCAAGACTGTTTGGCGCGCCTAAAGCCCGGGGGGCTTTGTGCTCAGTGGGTCCAGACCTACGAGACCGACGACGAGACCTTCGCCACCGTCGTGGCTACTTTCGGCTCTGTCTTTCCGCACCTGAGCTTGTGGCAGACCTCCACCAGCGACCTGGTTCTCATCGGGTCGGCGCAACCCTTCCAGACGGATTTGCCGGGGATAATCCGACGGATGGAGGCGCCGACCGTGGCCGTGGATTTACGGCAAATCGAGATCACCCGGCCGGTTAACTTGCTCGCATTGCAAATGGTGGCCTTTGGAGACGCCTTCTTCTTGGCCCCCGATGGCACGACGATCCACAGCGATTTTCATCCCGTGCTCGAGTACCGAGCCCAGAGGGCCTTCTTTGCCCGCGGCATGGCCATGGTGCCTTATAGGCTCAACGAGGTTTTGCATCCTCGGCCGCGCACTCTCCTTGGGGAACACTTGGCGAGCACTCCGCCCACGGCCGAAGATTGCAGAGCTCTGGCCCGACAATTCGCCAAGATTGGTCTCCCGCAGCTCCCGGTCTTCCGCTCTGTCTTGCGTCGGTGGCGTGAACTCCAGCCGACGGACCCCACCGTATTGCGTCTTCTAGCCGCTTACGCCATTCAGAATCCCGCCCCGGACGGCGAGGTGGCCTCACTGGTCAATCACCCCGCTTTTTCCGATGAAGAGCAGCTTCAAGACCTCAGTCTCATGCGCCAGTTGGTCGACCTGCTGTTGCTGCGTCACCGCACTCAGCGATCGGCTTTTTATGTGCCCGATTCGGTGCGTCTGGAGGTGTTTTTGGGCGCGCTGGCTGGGTTGGATCCAGGCCGCCAGCGCATGCATCGCATGCGACTGGCTGAGGTGAGTTGGGATCGAGGCAACGATGCACGGGCTCGGGTCCTTTTCGAGGAAGCGCTGAATCCTGACGAATCGCGCTTTGGGCCCATGGACTTTTCTGAGGATCCCGG
>JBDKKQ010000070.1:0-9149 GCA_039796015.1 Verrucomicrobiota bacterium | reverse complement strand
CAGCATAGCCAGCACCGGCGGCAATCCACTGCTCCAGAATTCGCACCTCGTTCGGGTTCAAGGGCTCTCCCTTCGGCGGCATGCGTTCGTCGGGATCGGAATGCACCACCCGTGCCAGCAGCGGGCTGGAAGACGGCTTACCGGGCACGATGGCTACCCCACCCGATTTCAGAAGAGTCGTCGCACCCTCCACCGTATCTAAGCGCAACCCGGCCTTACGAGCCTCGGCATCCGGGCCATGGCACGCGTAGCACTTAGCGGCGAGAATAGGACGCACCGAACGAGTGAAATCCGGCCCCAAAGCCATCACCTGACCCGTCCCCAGAATGAGTCCCCCAAGGGCAAGGACGGTGCCTAGCCAGCAACCCATCGATGGAAAGACAGTGGACACTCAGAAACACTACCATCGAAGGCCCACATTGGAAATGCCCATCATCCCCCAAACCCACCAACCCAACCCAGCAGCGGGAGCGGGCCGAAGCAAGCATTGGAAGCGATCACCAAAACCCCTCGCGCACAGCGCGAAAGCAACGCCCTCCCCCGAGCTTACCTGCGCGCGCAGGCAAGTTCCCGCGGCCACACACTCCAAACACATGCCAAAAAAAATCACGTTCCCAGCGAGTCCAGAGTTCCCCAACCTTGGCAGCATAAAGCCCATGACCTTCCCGCTGTTAAGCAGGATCCACCGAGGTGCCCACCGTGGCGGCATCCGAGCCTGCAAAATCGTGGTCTTATTTAACCTACTGACCGCGGGCTGCGATCCTTCCGGCGTCAAAAAAACGCTCCCTCCCCAGAGCCCGATGCCCGAAGCAGCGGCAACCCCATCGACGGCGCTCATTTTGGCGGCCGTGGACAACGGATTCCACCGCGTGCCTATTGCACTGACCACCGACTACGGGTTCCTGGTGGTCAATACTGGAGACGACGAACACCCCATCCCTTCGGTCTCCGTGGGGTTCCGGTCGGAGCGGCTTATTATCCCGTGTGGTTCACTCGCCGAATTCGAAGCCGCTCTCCGCAAAGTGCCTCCAGGGAGCACGATCCACCGCCATGAGCGATGCCTCATGCCCGCCTCGCGAGGCCTCGCCGAAGAATTCCTCGCTGGCATCGAGCCGACGTTGTCACGAGTGGGTATTTCCGTCGCCCCGGAACCCGTGATCACCTGCCTCTGCGGACGCTGACGTCGCTCGAGGTTCAACAGCAGCCGAACGATGCAGATGCAGGCCATCTGACCAATTCCCGCTGGCTGAGCCCCGAGGTCCACGACAGTCTCCCAGCATGCCCCTCGCCCCGTGTCCCCATTGCACTGAGCGCCCCATTGAGCGGATTCAACCACGCAGCATTGGGTTCGGTTCAATTCGGAGGAACCTCCGGGCCACGGTTTCGACGTTCCTCCTCTTAAGCGGGCTCCTGTCCGCCCTCTCCGAGGCTTCGGCCTCTCCCGCTCCGAAGCGACCCAATATTTTGCTCATCGTTTCCGACGACCAGGCTTGGACGGACCACGGCTTCATGGGGCATCCCACCATCCGCACACCCCACCTCGACCGTCTGGCGGCCCGTTCGCTGTGCTTCACGCGGGGGTACGTTCCGTCGAGCCTGTGCTGCCCCAGCCTCGCCTCGCTCATCACCGGCCGATACCCGCACCAGCATGGCGTCGTCTGCAACGATCCTGCCAGACCGCCCGGCCAGCCTTCGTCGAACTTCTACCGGAGCGACGCCTACCGGGCCGGGCGCGAGCGACTGTCCTCTTTCCTCGAACAAACACCCACCCTGCCCCGACTCCTCCGCGACCAGGGGTACCTGAGCTTCCAGAGTGGTAAGTGGTGGCAGAACGACTATTCGCGAGGCGGCTTCACCCACGGAATGACCCGAGGCGACCGGCATGGAGACGCTGGGCTGGACATAGGCCGGGTCACGATGAAGCCCATCGAAGACTTCGTGACCCTCGCCGAACAGGAGAACCGACCGTGGATGGTCTGGTACGCCCCCATGATGCCGCACGACCCGCACACGCCCCCGGAGCGGTTTTTGGCCCGGCACCGCGGGACAGCGCCGTCGCTGCCCATCGCAAACTACCGGGGCATGGTCGAATGGTTCGACGACACTTGCGGCCAACTCCTCGATTTCTTGGAGAAGCGGGGCTCGGCCGAGCACACCATTGTCGTCTTCGTCACCGACAATGGATGGATCACCGATCCCCAAACCGGACGCTTTGCCCCTCGCTCCAAGCAAAGCCCCTACGACGGCGGACTGCGCACCCCGATCCTGGTCGGGTGGCCGGGTCGTGTGAAACCCCAGCGCGATGAAACTCACGCCGTGTCGAGCCTCGACCTAATGCCAACACTCCTGCGGGCCGCCGGCGTGAAGTCTCTTCACCACTTGCCTGGCATCGATTTGCTCGACCCCAAGGCCGTGCGCCGCAGGACCTCCGTGTCGGGCGAGTGCTTCACTCACGACGCGGTAGACCTCGACCACCCGGAGTCAGGACTTCGCTGGCGTTGGATCGTGCGCGACGGTTGGAAGCTCATCCTTCCCACCCCATGGAACGAACCCACTGCGAAGCCTGAGCTGTACCGGATCGTCGAGGACCCCTTCGAACAGGCGGACCTCGTCGCCCAGCATCCGCTCCAAGTCAGCCGCCTGCGCCGCGAACTCGAGAAGGAGTGGAAGCCCGTCTGGCCCTGAGCCCGAGAGAGCCCGTTGGCATCCCGTAACTTCAGGCTTTGCCGTCACGAATGTGCACCCAGCAATGCACATGGGGATCGCCCCGGAAGTACCAGAGCATGTTGGGCCCCTCGATTTGCCAAACATCCCAGACCCCGTCTTTGCCGAGGTCCTGACCCTTAAAATAAGCCAGGTGCAAGTTTTCGAGCCCCTGCGAATCCACCAAGCGCAGCGATTCGTCGGCATCTACTTGGCGGAAGGGAGCCAGTAAATCCCTCAGCACGTTGCGCATCAGACCCCGCTGGTCCGGGCTCAACTCCGAGCCAGGGAGGCCCGTGAGACCCTCGCGACGGCCACTCAGGCGCACCGTTTCAGTTGCTCGCTCTGGCCGGCTACGACCCTCGACGAGGGCTCCGGTCCGCTGTCGCCCATCGAGGGCCTGGAACAATTCATTGGCCCGTTTGGCCTGGTACCAAAATACGTTGCCGGGATGGTCGGCCGCTTCCTCGTCGTTCGGACCCGACTGATGGCCGTAGAAGATGGGCCCACCAAAGGCCGTCCCGGCCACCGAGTCGCCATCGCAGCGACGCGTGCAGTGGCGCCCAGTGAGCACGAACTCAAAGGCCCCAGTCCCGGGACGACCAAAGAGCGCCACCGAGGTGCCACCCTCGAAACCCTTGCCCTCGGAGTCCTCGACCATCTGACGCATCATGGCCTCGGCATGGTTTGGGTGATGCAGCTTGCGAAAAATCTGACGCACCAGGTCTTGCTGGTCTGGACGCAAGACGTCCTGAATCGAGCGGCCAGTGATCATCCAGTTATTATCGACTTTCTGCCGCAGCGGGTCGTTGAACTCGCGGCAAACCAGACGTCGCTGGGTCTCGTCGAGGGATCCGTGCAACTGGGATGCAAGGGTCTCGGAGGTCACGGACGACGGGGACTGGCCTAGGAGCCCCAACGGGATCGCGGCGGCGGTCGATGCTAGGAAACTCCGGCGATTTAGAAAACGCACGGGCCGAGACACCTCAGGCTGAAAAGGAGACGGGGGCATGAGTAAGTTTGCCCATAAGCCGAAGAAGTACGCCAGTCTCCCCTTCAAGCTGCGCATCATTAGGGTTCAGCAAGACGCCCCCGAGTTTCGCGACAGCAACGGGCTGGCCCGTCAGAAAGCCCCGAACTCCATCGCGCCGCGTGGATAGGCTTGGAGTGAACTCTTGTCCAGAGGTGTTAATTACTGCATTTTGCAGTGCTTTCCGTGGATCTGAACTTACCCAACGCCATCGCAGGACTGCTCGTCGGCATCGTCGTCGGCGCCACCGGAGTCGGAGGGGGCGCCCTCATGACGCCGTTGCTAGTTCTGGTGTTCGGCGTGGCCCCGCAAACGGCGGTGGGCACCGATCTCCTTTTCGCCGCGCTGACCAAGATTTTTGGAACGGTCGTCCACCATCGTCAGGGAACAGTGGACTGGCCGGTAGTCCGGCGCCTGGCCCTGGGTAGCCTTCCCGCTGCCGCCGCGACCCTAGCCTGGATGACGCTGACCGCGACCGCTCAGGTGCGCGGCGGATTCTTAATACGGGCAGTGGCGATCGCCCTGCTCATCACGGCCGTCGGCATCTTGTCCAAAGACTGGATCCAGCGAATGGGAAGCAAGGGATCCTCGGGCGTGATGGAATTCTTAGGACGTTCCCAAGCCGTCCTGACGGTCTTAGCTGGGTTGATCCTGGGCATCTTGGTGACACTGACCTCCATCGGGGCCGGTGCACTCGGCACAGTGATGCTGGTGTACCTCTACCCGGTGCGCCTAACACCGAGCCGTTTAGTGGGCACCGACCTGGCTCATGCGATCCCGCTGACCATCATCGCCGGCACCGGACACCTCATGATGGGCAACGTCAACCCCACCCTACTTGGCAACCTGCTACTGGGGTCCATCCCCGGAGTGCTGCTGGGTTCCTGGGTTAGCACCCGTGCGCCGATGCAGTGGGTGCGTGTCGGTCTGGCAGCCATTCTCGCCGTCGTAGCGGTCAAGATGCTGACGACCTGAGGTGTTCCACTGAAGGCCTAGGCTCGCACGGTGAGGCCGATGCTTAGGGTGCTTCGAACTCCACATACCGAGTCTCTCCAGGAGGCACCACGATCTCGATGCGCTCAGCGGGCTCCCAAGTTTGACCCGTCTGCCATTCACGGGCCTTGGCGGTGCCGAATCGGGGCGTCAGACGAACCTTGGCGACCCTTTCAGGAAACACGCGCGCCGGCGTCCGGCCCGCCTTAATCACACCGTCGTTGTGAATTAACTCCACCACCCAGCCGCGGCGGTTCCGGTTGATTTGATATTGGATAAGATCGCCCACCACCGCGACGGGCAGGGTCTCGGCCGCAATGCGCTGAAGGCGTTCCTCGGAAATCGCCGCAGGGCGTTGGGTGGTCGGGTGGACTCCTTCGGCCAGCACCTCCGTCGGCCCGGCCTTTTGAAGCCGAGCCCAAGCCTCCGAACCCAGGGACTTCACATGGCGTTCCTGCAGCAACAAGCGACTGCCGGCGGCCACAGCCGTCTCCAGCTCGCGGACAAATCCGGCGCTAAATTCTACCTCGCCCGCCAGCAGGATGACCGGATAGCGGCCCATGAACGCGCCCGTCGCCGTCGACAGCACCACATCACACAACTCCCCGTGGCGCGTGGGCTGCAAATAATTCGCCTCGGGGTTCGGCAACTGGCCCGGCACCGGCGGCCGCGCCATACCTCCGAACAACTGGGTCTCCAAAAGGTCGGCCACCTCTTGATCGGCGGCAGTCCTCGGGAAGAAACCCCAGGTCTTGCCGATGTAGCCGTTATATCCAGCGAGGTGATCCAAGACCACCAGCAGCGGCGTGTGCGGATTGCCCCGGTCATGGGCCCGCATGAAGGCGAACGCGTTGGCGGCGGCCCGACCGTGCGGGGTCAGAGCCCACGGTTCTTTTCCGGTCTCGAAGAAGCTGTTGAAACTGTTCTCCGGGGTGACCAACGCCGCACCGGCAAACCAGGCGTGCTGCCACATCCGCTGGCACAGGCTCAGCGAATGCCCCGCATCCAAGCCGGTGGCCGTAGGGCCATTGGTGTCGAGCGGGCCGCGGGTGGTGACTGCGTTGCCGAACCACGGACTCATCTGAACCGACCAAGGCAAATTCCATTGCCGAGCCGCCCCACGTGAGAAGGCGAACTTGGACTGGGTGAACCCGATGTTCTCACCCACCTCGATGCCCACCACGCTCGTCCCCCACTCGGCTGCGTAGCACTCGTAGTGAGAATGGCCCGTCACGCTAATCAAGCGCCCGCCCTTGGCCTGGCGATGCCACAGAAAGTACTGACACAACTGGTCATAGGCCTCGCGGCGGGTCTTCGGAACGGGCTCGTACCCTTGGGTCTCCGGAGGCCGAAGGAATCGATTTCGCTGAGCCTCGAAGTCCTTGCCCAGCACGTCGCGCATCCAGTTCGGGTCCGTTCGAAGCCGGTGGTAATGGTAGCCCCATTCGCCCAATTGGATGGCATTGAAGACGCCCGCGTCATCGAGGACACGAACCGCCGCCTCGTCGTCGGCTGAGAGCACGCTCGTACTCCCCTCCAACTGCATGCGCCCGCCATCAGGAGGGTACAGGATCACCGGCCATCGCCGCCGCGCGAGGACCTCAAAGGCCCCTCGGGAACCGGCCGTGGCTGATGGACCCGGATCCTGCGCATTGGCGAGCCCGAGCCTTTCGAGGGCCTCCAAGAACGACTCGAGTTCGCGAGGCTCCGACGGCCCGCCGTAAATCGAGAAGTGGAAATTTGTGGAACCCGGAAGCAACCGCAGCGCGGGCGCGGTTTGGCGAAATACGGCCGGAGCAGTCTGGGCCGCTGGAATCGTTTGGCCGGAGGGATCGCGGCGCGTCCATGCCATCACCCGGCTCGCAGCGTCGAGGGCTTGCGGATTGCGATGCACGATCCCATGCAACGCCAAGGCCAAGATCACCTCATTGTGGTTAATCCCCTTGGGTTGCCCATTGTAGCCGGGCTCCTTGCCCACGCCCGTGCGGGTGTTGCCCCGTGTGTCTACCTCGCCGGAGTCGAGGATGCGCGATATTTGCCAGCGAGTGGCCTTCTTCAGGGCCTCGTCGAGCTCGGGCATCGGGACATGCAAGGCGAGCACCTGCGCGAACAGCAGCGTCACCGCGTTGTAGCTCGAGTCGCGCCCGCCGTGTTCCAAAAAGACTCCCTCCTCATCCCGCTGAAGCAGCGCCTCGGTCACCAGACGCCTCGAAGTCGCCACCAGCGACTCGTCGTTCAAAACCCGCCCGCAGGTCCCAAAGGCCTTGGCCGCGATGAACACCCGATTCACCGCTTTCCGGCTCTTGGGCAAGATCGTCGACTCGCCCGCCGCCAGAAAATCGCAGGCGCGTCGGAGCTTCGGTTCGATGGCACGGAGGCGGTCGTGGAAGTGGGCCTCATGCGGCGATTGGCGGATCACCAGAATCGCCCGCCCGAGTTCCTGCAGAAAAAAATACGCCGTCTCGACGGCAGCGCCGCCGGAGGCCGAACTCCCCCCGCTGGGCCGCTCGGTCGCTGCGAATCCACCGTCCTCGCGCTGATGCTCGAAGGTCACCTCGACGCCCTTCCAAGCCCGGTCAGCGCGTGCGAGGTCACCGGCCACCACCGCCGCGATCACGGCCCGGCAACTGCCCCGCTGCGAGCCAGCCTCAATCCAGCGTCCCTGACCTCGGTTCCCGCCGGCCAGCCCCTGATCGTCGGGCAAGTCATTTTGGCTGAGCCACTCCAACCATCCCGGTGGCAGAGATCGCAAGACATCATACTCGCGAAGGGCTGGTGTGGGATCTGCAAAAGCGTGCCCCAGCGCCACTGTCACCAAAACGATCAAGGCAACCCAGCGACTCCGGAGATCCCTCCATGGATGAATTCCGAGAGCACTGCTTCCGGCGCGAAATCGAGGGATGAATTGGGCAAAGGTCATGCAACGAGGTATTGGGAAGATTCAGGGTTCGCGCGACCACTCGAGCCATTCCTGTTCGATAGTTTTCGGGTCGGGTGTGCCATCGGCCACGAGGATCCGATAGCGCATCGCGTGCACGCCCCGCGGCGGCAGAGTGAAGTCGCCTGTTTGCTGCGGAGACCAGCAAAAGAACGGCTCAGTCGGGTGGATGCGCATCGGCTCCGGAAAACGGAAATTGGATGGATGAGCCAAAAGAATCACCCCAGCGATCCCATCCCCACCCTCGACAGACTGGGCCGCCCCGCCGATCCAGCACCAGCGTGCGTGCGACTCGTTGCCCGCCACCCGATTCGTCACGCCCTCGGAAGTGAGGAAGCGGCAGTTCGGCGCACCATCCCAAGCATCGAGCCCACGGAATCCCAGTCCGCCATAGCGGTATTCGGGCAAGGCCAGCGAGTGTTCCGTCACATTGGTTTGCCGCACCGTCAGATCGATGCGGTAGGGCTTGCCCTCGGGCGTGACCGGAACTCGCACCTTCCACCCTTCGAGCAGGATGGGAGTGGGCACCTTAGCCGTCAGGTCTACATAGTGATGCAGCGTCTCGATCTCGGCTCCATCGAGCGACTCGCGCGCCCCGAGCCACTGGATCATCTCCACCCGCCCCTTCTTTTCACCCATGTTCCAGAAGTCCGGCTTGCGGCCATCAATCTCGGTCCGCGTCCACGAAGCCCAGACACCGTGATGGTGCAAATGGTTCTTCGGATAATCGCCCGTGACCACTCGGCCCAACGGGCTCACCAACGGATGCAAATAGCCCGCCCGGCGGTACTCCTCGCGAACCCCAGCCGGCAAAACTCCATGCCCACCGCGGTAGGTCACCACGGGCTTGGAACGGAGCTTGAAGGTCACGGTGCCCTCGCCGCATTCCAATCGCACCGGATACCCACTGGCCTCCGATGAAACCGTGGCCGCACCCGCCGTCTGCGCCAAAAGCCCCCAGCAAGCCAGACACCCCAAGACAACGACGGTACCCCAGCGCAGAGCAGCACTCGGGCGACTCCATGGAGCGGGATGTCTGAAATCGGTCGCACCGGACTGTGCAGACAGGGGCATGCCCCGATCACACACCATCGGCTGGAACCCTCAAGTAAAGTCCACCGTCATTTCACCGTGCGAATAGCGGTAGCCGGGAGGGGTCCAATGAGTTCCTCGCGGTGGAGTTTCAGGTGGACAGTTTCGAACTGGAAGTAACGTTCCACCCGGGTCCGCAAGGCCGGCAGACCCAGCAGGCCGCTCATGAACTGGATCTGGTCGAGAACGGTCTCGGGGAAGAACTGACATGAGGCCGCCAATCCGGCATCCGAAAGGTTGTGGGTGATTTTGTTCGAGGCGGTCTACCTCTTGCGCCCCAACGGGGCCCACCACGCCAGCCCAGGGCAACGCCCTGGGTCTAGCGGAAGATAAGGAATGGAGCCCTGAAGGGGCGACCCAAGGCGGGACGTTAATCCCAGACGTATCGTTCAT
>JBDKKQ010000069.1:0-3697 GCA_039796015.1 Verrucomicrobiota bacterium | reverse complement strand
CAGGCATGATCGGAGTTACGGTCTTCGGGCTCTTCCTGACGCCGGTCTTCTACGTGGAGATCATGAAGCGGGTGGGGCGGTCGACTGCCAAGTAGGCCCCGGTGTTGGAGCAGTGGATTGCATCTCCGGGGCCTAGACCTAGATCGTCGGAGCCTGGACTAGGTTGCTTTAAAACAGGCTGAAAGTGCATATTCCATTGGGTTTTGACGCTTTTCTTGGAAAACCCCTAAAAACAGTTGCGGGCGATCGGAGGTCAGCGTAGCAACCTTTTATTCCCCTTGGAAGTTTCTAGCAAATCCATGCCCCTTTTGCGCACTCGCTCTAAGGCTCTGCTGGGTGCTGGTCTCGGGCCAGGGGCGTGATAGACGCACTACTCCATCCGCTATGAAACCCTCCAAATCACTACCATTCCTGACCGCCGCGCTGCTGGCCGGTCAGGTTTACGGCCAAGCGCTTCCAACCAAGCCAGAAGACAACGGTGTCAGCCCGGTGGGCGAGACTGTGTATGTCAACACCTCCGACATTCTCAACAATGGCAGCACTGAAAGCCTCGGTGTGGCCATTGGCCGGAATGGCAACGTGATGGTCGGGTGGGAGGATGACGGTTCCGACCTGACCGATTTGGAAGCGGTGTGGACTTTGTTTGACCGCGACAGCAAGCCGGTTACAGCGGAGACGACCATCACTTCGGTGGATCCCGCTTTTGTCGGACAAACGCTCACCTCGCGTTTCCTTTCCTACTTCCGCAAGGACGGTAGCGCGATCTCTGGCCGCACGGGTTGGGGACCCAAGATTAAGTCCAACCTCTTCGGCGACGGTTTGGGCATGGGCTCGACGGCCTTCGACCTCGGCCTCGAGGTGGTGGAGTTTGCGGGCTATCAGGATGCCGGCGATTGGCCCGCGGTGCAGTTGTTGACCGACGCGGGCGCTCCAGTGGGGATCGTGAATGGTGTCCCTGTCGAATACGGCGCCCGTCCGGGAAACATTCGCATCGGCGATTGGGAGTTTCTCTCTACAGGCAATGTGGTCGTGATTGGTGAAAGCCGTCAGGGCGATGATTTGGTCACCCTTTACAAAGGCGAGGCCGCAGCCAATCACGTGACCGTTCGCGTGGTGGATAAGACCGGCAAGGAGATCAAGGCCACCCAGTTGGCTAGCGCCACCGCCACCAAGGCTGAAATGTGGCATGGGTCCGGTGTCACCAAGACCGGATTTGCGGTGCGCTTTTCGGACAACGGCGCGGGTCGCGTCCGGTTGTTCGACAATGCGGGCACGGCGGTTTCAACTAATATTGATCTGGCCGCGGTCTCGGGCAATCCGATCGCCGGCAATGGCGGACGCGGTGACGGCGTGGGTTTCCACGGCAACGGCAATGATGCCTACGCTTCGGTGGCCATTGGTAAGGACGAGGCCGGCAAAAACCACGTTTGGCTCACGGTCCTCAATGCCAATGGCACGCTGCGTTGGAGCAAGACGGTGGCCGATGACATGGAGCTCTTGGCTCCGGGACGCTGCGATGTGGGCATGGATTCCCTCGGACGCGTTGCGGTGGTTTTCGACGACACGGCCGGTGCGGTCGGCAATGGCCGGATCATCCTAGGCCGTGTGTTTGACGCCACGGGCAAGGCCTTGGGCAAGACATTCTATGTCAGCGAGAAGGAGCTTCCGGCTCCGGAGACCTTGGAATCTAAGAATGCGCGTGTGGCCTTCCGCAATGATTCCATTGCCGTGGTTTGGGAGAGTCGTAATAGCGGTGATCCCGATAAGCGCGTCGTGGCGCTGCGCCAATTCGTCATTCCGGTGCGTCCGGGCAGCATCGAGTCGGCCGGTCTCAAGCGCATCGTCTCTGACACTGCGATGATCGTTCCGGCGGCGGATGCGCTGGGTAACTGGGAGCCGTTTGCTTCCGTGGTGGGCACCTCCACGTTTCTCATTGAGGGCAATACCTTTGCCGATGGCAGCACTACTGAGCAGCGTTATGTGGTAGCGATGCAGCCAGCCAACGGCGGCGCCATGAAGCTGGGTGAAGCGTTCTTCAACGACGCCGGTGTTCCGTTCAAGGGGGCAATCAATGCTTCTCGGCAAAATGGTAATCCGGGCCGTGTCGCCGGTGATGCCCGACCGGGTGCCGTGAACTTCATTACGGGTGCCGAGGCCTCCCCGCACGTGGTGGAAGGGTTCAACAGCGACAATCGCTTCACCGGTGGCTTCGATCGCCTGGGTGATGGTCGCTACGGGACGGTGCAGACCTTCAAGCTCGATCCTACCACGCTCACACAAACCGCTCTGAGCAAGGCACAGGATTCGGCGAACGGCCGGCGCACATCCGGCACGGCCCCGGGCAACCAAATCTCCCGCTTCGGTGGCGATGTGGTATGTCTCAGTGACGGCAATTTCGTGTCCGTGGTCGAAGACCGCTCGAACCAATTGCGTCCGGACGGCAACTGCGCCACCGCGACCATTTTCTCGGCCGATGGCAAGGTAGTGAAGGAAGCCTTCAAGGTCGCCGACGGCGATCTCTGGGCTAACGTGGCCGCCTTCAAGGGTGGTTTTGCCGTGCGTGTCGCGGGTAAGTTTTATTTCTACAACAATGCCGGCGCACTTCAGGGCGAACCGGTGGCCCAGACGGCCTCGGGTGAGAACTTCGACGCGGGTCGCGGAGATGGCACCCGCCTGGGTGGTCACATCAACCAACCGTGGGTGTTCCTCGTGGGTCGGGTTGTGGCCTCTACGGCCATCCGCGTGGCCATTTGGGACGGAACCACTCGCACGCTGGCGGCCTTGGCTGATGTGAGCGAGGGCGGTTTCCGAGCGGATGCCGATCGCGCGGTGGTTGCCGCTGACGGTCTGGGCCGCTTCACGGTTGCCTGGGTTTCCAAGCCCGACGGTTATGAGGCCCAGCAGGTGGCTGCCCGTGTGTTTGAATTCGAGGCGGCCACCAAGACAGTCAAGCCGCTCACGCCGAGCTTCCTGCCCTTCGTCAACACCTCGCCGGTGGGTGGTATCCGCTCGGTCGGCATGAGTGTCGCCATGACAACCCAGCAAATCCTCGTGGCTGCTAAGGGTGAGATCAACTTGCAGAACAAGCCGGATCAAGGAGCCAATTCCCCCAAGGAAGTGAACTTCTACACGGTTATCTCGCACCCGGCTCCGAAGGATGATCCGACCCCGCCGGTGGGCGGTCCGGTCACCACGGCTCCGCGCATCTCGGTGGCCTTGGTTAATGGTCAGCTCACGATCACCTCCAATCCGCAACCGCTGCCGGCCGGATTCGTCCTCGAGGTCGCTCCGAGCCTCAACGGTCCGTGGGTGTTGCAGTCGGGAGTAAACACGCCGATCACACTGCCTCTAGGTACCGATTCCGCCCAATTCCTCCGCGCTATTAAGCGCTGAAGAAGGGTTCAGTTTGCAGGAAAGGGGGGTGGAGCAATCCATCCCCCTTTTTGTAGAGACACGGTTCTCGGCATCCCTCCTCTCACGCGGTTGCTGGTATTTTGAAAAACACTCAGCCATCGTAGCGTCATGATTTCCCGTGGTTTTTATGCGCTCGGAGTGATCGCCATGCAGTGGGTCCTTTCGACCTCTGCCGAGACGCTGTGGTTAGCCAAACCCTTCTCTTCGGAAGGTTTCACCCGCGGCATCGAAGGCCCGGCCTGTGACCGCAAGGGTTTTGTGTTCTGCGTCGGATTTGGCGATC
>JBDKKQ010000068.1:0-7365 GCA_039796015.1 Verrucomicrobiota bacterium | reverse complement strand
ATCTTGCCCATCGATTTGGTGGTGGTGAACCTCTACCCCTTCGAGGCGACGGTGGCCAAGCCCGGTGTCCACTTGCACGACGCCATCGAGAACATCGACATCGGTGGTCCGTCCATGCTCCGCAGCGCGGCCAAGAACCACGACAGCGTGACGGTGGTGGTGGATCCGGCCGACTACGCGGTTGTCTCTGAACAAGTGGCCGCCGCCGGCGAGACCACACTGGAGCTGCGTCGCACGTTGGCGGCCAAGGTGTTTGCCCGCACGGCAGCCTACGATGCAGCCATCGCCGCCCATTTGACCCGCGAGTTCTCGGGCCCGGACGCGGTGTTGCCAAATTTGGCGGTGAGTGCGCCGCTGGCCCAACCGCTTCGCTACGGGGAGAACCCGCATCAGAAGGCGGCCTTGTACGGCAAGTTTCAGGAGTATTTCCAGCAACTGCACGGCAAGGAATTGTCGTACAACAACATCCTCGACCTGACGGCCGCCGCGGTCTTGATCACGGAGTTCGAAGGTCAGTTGCCAACGCTGGCCATCCTCAAGCACACCAACCCGTGCGGCGTGGGTCGCGGGGTTGATTTGCACGAGGCCTGGCAGCGGGCTTTTGCCACCGACCGGCAGGCGCCCTTCGGCGGGATCATTGCCGTGAATCGTCCGATGGATCTCGCGTGCGCCAAGGCCATCGCCGAGATCTTCAGCGAGGTGATCATCGCTCCGGAGTTCGAAGCCGATGCTTTGGACCTCTTGCGTCAGAAGAAGAACTTGCGGCTCCTCAAGATGCTGCGCTCGCCGGTCGCGGCCGGATCGCACGACCTGCGCAGCGTTGGGGCCGAGTCGTACTTGTGGCAGCAGCGCGATTTGAAGATCACCACCGAGGCCGACCTCAAGGTGGTCACGCAGCGCGCGCCGTCGCCGGCCGAGTTGGAGGCCATGCTCTTTGGGTGGCGTGTGGTGAAGCATCTCAAGTCGAACGCCATTCTGTATTGCGGTGCCCAGGCCACGCTGGGGGTGGGGGCCGGTCAAATGAGCCGGGTGGATTCGAGCCGCATCGCGGTGTGGAAGGCCGGCGAGGCGGGCTTGGACCTCAAGGGCAGCGTGGTGTGCTCGGATGCGTTTTTCCCGTTCGCCGACGGATTGATCGCTGCGGCCCAGGCCGGCGCCACGGCCGCGATTCAGCCGGGCGGTTCGGTGCGCGATGAGGAGGTCATCCGTGCGGCTAACGAGCGGGGCATGGCCATGGTCTTCACCGGAACCCGCCATTTCCGGCACTGAGCCGGGTGCGGTGGCCCGGAGTCTGGGAGTCTTGAACCCATGGCCACGCACAGGGAATTGCCGGATGGGGAAGCTCCCGAGTTGATCCACTACCGCCAAGCCCTCCACAGAGGGTGTCAAAGGTTTTGAGGCAACAGGCCCCGGGGGGGGGATTTGCATGGCGGCGGGCGGTCGAATCCGTAGCCTCGCCCCCATGTTGGTGGTGCTTTCTGGGTTGGTGGCGGGATTTCTCCATGTTTTGGCGGGGCCCGACCATCTGGCGGCGGTGGCGCCTCTGGCGGTGCGCAGTCATCGGCGTGCTTGGTTGTCCGGTGTGCGCTGGGGCTTGGGGCATTCGGCGGGCGTGCTGCTCATTGGCGTGCTGGCGATTCTCTTCAAGTCGGTGCTGCCCATCGGGCAGGTGTCTTCGGTGAGTGAACGCTTGGTCGGAGTGCTGTTGATCGCAATGGGGCTTTGGACGGTGCGCCAGGCGCTCCGCGTTGAGGTGCATGCACACGAGCACGCTCATGACGGCAGTCGCCACGGACATGTCCATTTTCATGGACCGAGTCACGCGCACCCAGTTTCAGAGGCGGCTCCGTCTCCGGAGCATGGCCACGGGCATGCGGCCGTCGGGATCGGTATTTTGCACGGATTGGCCGGCAGTTCCCATTTTCTCGGAGTGCTGCCCTCGCTGGGGTTCGCTCATGTGGGGCAGGCTGTGGCTTATTTGGCGGCGTTCGGCCTCGGCACGGTCTTGGCCATGGCGGGGTTTTCGGCGCTGCTTGGCGAGGTGGCCAGTCGGTGGGCGCTCCACACCCGTCACTGGTATCGCGGTTTGCTGTGGGCGTGTTCGGCGGTGGCCTTCGCTGTCGGTGGTTGGTGGTTGGTGACTGCCGGGGCTTGAGACTTTAGGAGATGCGTCGATGGGGGCCTCTGTGAATCCAGCCTACCGCGGAAGAATCGCTCCCTCTCCGACGGGGTATTTGCATTTGGGACATGCGCGGACCTTTTGGGTGGCGGATGAGCGGGCCAAGTCCCGGGGCGGAACTCTAATCCTTCGCAACGAAGACTTGGACCGCGACCGGGTTCGACCGGAATTCGTGACGGCCTTTTTGGAAGACTTGCGATGGTTTGGAATCCAGTGGCAAGAGGGGCCCGATTGCGGCGGGCCGCAGGCTCCGTATTCTCAGTCGGAGCGACGGAGCGAATACCTAGCTATCTTTGAGGTGCTTCGGTCCACCGGGTGGCTGTTTCCGTGCACGTGTTCTCGCAAAGACATCCAGTCGGCCGTCGCGGCCCCCCATGCGGCGGATGACGAACCGATTTACCCAGGCACCTGCCGGCATCGGTCGGCAGCGGAGATCCCTGTGGGGCGTCCGGTGTCGTGGCGATTCCGGGTGCCTGAGGGGGTGCCTGAGGGACAGGCCCTGAGTTGGATCGATGGCGGGCAAGGGCCGCAATCGTGGGTTGCCGGTCGCGACTTCGGAGACTTCGTGGTCCTGCGACCCGACGGCGTGCCCAGTTACCAATTGGCCTGTGTGACCGACGACCACGCCATGGGCATCACCGAGGTGGTGCGTGGGGCTGATTTGCTCGTCAGCACCGCGCGTCAAATCCTTCTGTACCGGGCGCTGGGTTGGACTGTGCCTGACTTTTTCCACTGCCCGCTCCTGACCGATGAACAGGGTGTTCGCCTGGCCAAGAGGCACGCCGCTCTGAGCCTTCGCGCGCTACGAGACCAAGGCCGCAGCCCTGCGGAGTTGCGGGAATCCTGGAAATGAAATCCCCCTCTCCAAAGCCGGAGGGCCTCGGGAGGGGGAGTGCTTTGGAACGCCAGGCGCTTCAGGTGTCCTTCAAGGAATCGTGAGGGCGTTGGCGAGGGAGAAGGTCACCGCGCCTTGGCCGGGAGGGCCCGGGAAGGTGACGCTGACGGTTTGCGGGCCGCTGGGGGCGGTGGCCGGGATGGTGAAGGTAGCGGTCACGGTGTTGCCATTGCGCTGCAAGTTGCTGCCGTTGAGGGTGCCCAGCTGGGCCGAGGTCGGAGCCACAGTCGGGGGCGGGGTCATGCCTCCCAGAATCATCGTCAGAGAGACTGTAGTTCCTCGCGCTGCCGTGTTCGGTGATACCGAGGTCAGCGTGGGGCCGCCGGGAGGAATTCCACCACCACCGCCACCACCCCCACCACCGCCACCGCCTGTAGCCGTTCCAGTCGCGGGATCGAAGGCGGCCAGGGCCGTGTTTCGGACCCGGAAGAAGCCCGCATCGCCCGGCGTCGCCGTGCGCAGGGTGCCCTGGTCTTTCACGGCAGCGATGTTGGTCTGGGCGTTGGTCCAGGTCTTGAGATCGGTAGACCGCTCCACCGAATAGGTCCCGCCTTCCAGCGCGTTCCAGACGAGGGTGACCTCGCTCGCCGCTGCCTCCACCGAAGGCTGGACGACCACCGCCGTATTTGTGCCGCCCAAGAAGTGGGTCGTTGCACCAGTGCTGATTTCGGTGACGACGGAGCCCGTCGGGTTGCCGTGGTACGATCGGCCGATGTTGTAGGGGTACACCGGAGTTCCGTCGGCCGCCATGGCCACGAAGTAGGCGTAGGTGCCCGCGGGGAACTCCGGCGTCACGCACCAGCGGCCGTTGTGTTCATCGAGGTCATAGTCGACGCCCATCACGAACTTCTGCCCGGTGGTCGGGTGGGTGAGGTCACCCAGGAAGGCGTTGTCTTCCATGTACCGACCCAGTGGGTACTGCGTGGATACCGCTGGCCCGCTCTGGTTAGCCCCCACGCCATAGGCCCGCTGGGCCCAAGCCGGGATGGTGGAGCGGCTGCCTGTCGAGAGGTTGTCGGCGCCGCGTTGGCCATTGCGGAGTTGGAAGCCAGACGTCATGCGACGGAGGGCGCTGGTGGCGTTGGTGGCGCTGGAGAAGGCGTAGGGGCCGTACACCGGAAATCCGTCGCGCACCCAGCCGAGGATGGGCGAGTGCCGGGTTACGGGTGCGGTGGATTCACGGTACTTCCGGGTGGTGGCATCCAAATCCACATGGTCGCCCAGCAGGTAGCGCAGGGCCACCGGGTTGGCGTGGTAGTGGTGGGTGCCGCTGCCCTCCTGGTGGGCGTAGCCCGGGTCGAAGGTGGCCCCTTCATTCACATAGGCTTCCCGATTCCAGTAGCCGGTGCCCATGCCCGCCTCGGCCGCGCCGGTCCAGACGAAGCCGTCGCGAGAGTCGAACATGGCCACGCCGTCGACGAAGCAGCCGATCACTCCGAGGCCGGTCAAGGTCTGGGTCGTGGGCACGGTGGGGTTGCGCGGGATCCGGTAGAGTGTCTTCCGGTTCGTGGGCAAATTGGGGAAGGTGCCGTTGAGCCAAGGCCCCATGGGGTGCAAGGCTAGCCCGGTGGTGCGGACGTACACCCAGTCGTTGTCCGAGGCCAGTTCCTGAACGCCGGCGTAGGCGGGTTGGGACTGGGTCTGGGATCCATTGCTCCAGGTAGTGACGGAGGCACCCGACTGGAGCGCAGCGTCGTTGAGGTAAACTCGGGCGTAGCGTCCAGAATGTTGGGTGATCCAAGAATCGATTCGTGGGTCCGCAATGAGCGGCAGGGAAGCCCAGCTCAGTGCAGCGAGAAGGAGGTTCGGGTTTTTCATGGGATCTATTCGGCGAGTCGTGACGGCTTCAGTGGATCCTAGAAGTGTTAAAATCCGATGAGTCCGCGGAGCGGATTTGTTAAGGCTGTGTAAATCTCGGAGCCGATGTTCAAGGTTTGCCTAGGCGGAAAAACCGCAGGTTTTCGGTCAACTGAGGCGACGCAATGTTTTTGCCGGCCTCGGCGCGGGTGGTCTCATCGGAGAAAAACCAGGGGGTCTCGAGGGACTTGGTTTCTTGCAATTCGAAGCCGACGGCCGTCACGGGCCAGCTAAGTTGGATTTGTTCAGAACCCGGCGCGACCTCCAGTCGCGGGGCCACCGCAGAGGAGGGTCGTAGCAACCCGCTGAGTTGCAGAGCAAAGCGGATGTCGGAACTGTCGGGAGCAAACTGATGAACCTCGACGGCGAGCACATTGGCGCCCGTACGGAACCCCTTAGGATCAACCGTGGCCTCATAAAGAGTAGTTTCATCAGTGCCACCGACGCTGGCGCTGGCCCGGGTAATAGTACTTAGGGTGCCGGAGGGGAGGTTGCTTCGGAAAATCTCGACCCCGTTCAAGTAAACAGCCGCACCGTCATCTCGGATGAGCCCGAGCGTCACGGACAGGAAGCGCGCGGGGTCGTCTACCGTGAAACTGTGCCGAAACCAGGTGGTGATGTATCGAGCCGTCGTTGAGGGGCCATACTTCACGGTGGTGACGATGTTGTCGTCGCCGTAGCCAAGCGGTGCGGCTCCGATGTTCCAGGTGCTATCAACAAAGCCATTGGAGCGCCAAACCGTGCCCGCCAAGTAGCCACTGTCATAGTAACGCCATTGGGCACCCAGGGGTACGAGGGAAACCTGGGCGAGGTCGCCGGGTGCGGAGGCTTCGAGGTTAATCCCGTCCACAGAACCGGTGAGCGTCAGCGGGTTAGAAAACCCGGACGGTGTGAAGAGGTAGCCTTCAGCAATGGCCTTCAAGGTGTGTGGCCCACGGGCCAATCCGGTCAGCGTGTAGGCCCCGTCGCTGGTCGTATACGTCTGCTGGGTGTTGGACACCTCAACCCGGATGCCTGCTACCGGCTTGCCACCCTGAAGCACACGTCCGGCTATGCGATAAGTGGACGGGTTGCCGATCCGGACCAAGACCGCCGCGCTGCCTTCGCCGCCCTTCATATCACTCACCGTGCAGCGGACCCAATATTCGCGGGCGACGGACCAGGTTCGGCTAACTTGGTTGGTGTTGGCGGCGACGATTGCGTTGTCTCCAAAGTCCCAAGAATAGGCCAGCGTGTCGCCGTCGGGATCGGTGGCATCGGCCGTGAAGGTGATGGGGGCTCCCGCGAAGGCTGAAGTGGCGCTGGCCGTGAGGGTGACACTCGGGAGTTGGTTGTTGGTGAATTTGCCCAGGTTCACCTGCAGGTCGAGCGATTCTGGGACGGTTCCGCCTTTGGCCAGCGGGGTGATGTGGATGCCGGCCGCTCGGTCGGAAAAGGTTCGGCCAATGAGCAGCGCCGAGTCGTTCTTGCCGTCGGCGGAGCCGGGCGTGACGTCGAGCAGGAGCGATTGCTGGTTGCCGGTGCGGGCCCAGCGCAGTCCAACGCCGTCCATCAGGGCGGGCCGGTCGGTGAACTTCTGGCGGAACTCTAGCCAGTAGTTGGTTTGCGCATTGCGGGCGATGCGCACGGCCCGCGGGGTCGCCGCGTTGGTAGCATCGTGCGCGAAGAGCCGGTAATTGCCCGAAGAGGTCACGATCTTCACTTGGGTCGTGGGCAGCCAATTGAGGTGGTTCTTGTATCGGGTGTTGAAGTGACGCTTGCCGGCGCTGGCATTGCCCATGGTGTCGAAGCTGTCTCCGTATTCCACGTTGCTGCCGGCCCCGAGAATGCTCTGGCCGCCGGTGTCCCACGCGTTGGCGTGGTTGAGTCCGAAGTTGTGGCCCAGCTCATGGGAGGACACGCCGCCCGTCGCGTCGAAGGAGGCGCGGATCCACGAACCGGGAGCGCCAACATAGCCCAGTCCGGCCCAGTTAAAGCCTGGAACGGCACCGACGCAAATGAGGTCGAAGTCGAACAGCGCCAAATTGACGCCAGCGGTGCGGGCGGCATTGCGGGCATCGGTTCGCAAGATCGACGGGTCTGCGGCGCCGTACACGGCGGCCGTCTTGGGCATGCGCAAGGTGGTGGTCATGACGCTGCCGGCTCCGAGGGCGCGGAAGGTCGTCTTGCCGAAGCTTTGTTCCAGATAGAAGACCGCGATCCCGTTGAGCATATTGGTGCCGGTGGCATCGCTGAGGGGTGCGCCGGCCAGATCACTAAAATCGACGCGCAGGATGAGCAAGCGCTTGATGCCCTCGGTGTAAGCCGATTTTTGGCGGAAGACGCCATCGGCATCCGTCCCATTGCCTTTGTCTACCGAGGCCAAGATGAGTTGCTCGTTGTAGTTTTCGGTGTGGGCTGCGCTGCACAGCCAGGCGGTGTGTCCACCGGCATC
>JBDKKQ010000067.1:0-4054 GCA_039796015.1 Verrucomicrobiota bacterium | reverse complement strand
ACCATCGATATTTACCGGATGGGCTTCTACGGCGGGAAGGCCGGGCGATTCATGCGCCACATGGGCCCGTTCAAAGGACGCGTGCAGCCCGATCCTGAGGTCGGTCCGAAACGCGAACGTCTCTGCCAGTGGGAGCCCTGCGCCCAGCTGCTGATCCCCGAGGAGTGGGTCAGCGGCGTCTACTTGGCCAAGCTCACCGAACTCACGGAGGGCATTCAGAGCTACATCATCTTCATCGTTCGCGACCAACGCGAGGCGAGCTACTTGTTCCAGTGCTCCGACAACACCTGGCAGGCCTACAACCGCTGGCCCTCGCAATTCTCCCTCTATGACGATGGAAAGAACGAGTGGTACTGGGGCGGCGGCGTACGCGTGGGATTCAACCGACCCTACGGCAAGTACTGCCAGATCGTAGACCAACCGCTCTCCATCGGTTCAGGCGAGTTCTTCCTGTGGGAATACCCCTTCGTGTACTGGCTCGAAGCCCACGGCTATGACGTGAGCTACATCTCGAATGCCGACACGCATTTCGACCGCGCGGGTCTGTTGCGCACCGATGGCCTCTTGAGCGTCGGACACGACGAGTACTGGACGATCCAGATGTACCGCAATGTCGAGGCGGCGATTCTGGCTGGCGTCAGCGTGGGCTTCTTTTCGGGCAACGCCGTCTGCGGACGCATCCTCGAGGGCGACCCCAAGCTGCGGTCCTTTGAGCGGGTGGGTGTGTACGGCCCGCCGGGAGGCACCCGTGAGTTCGTGTCCATGAGTTCGCTCAAGCACGAACGGCCCTACGCCAATGAATTGGTCGGCGCCCACAGCACCGGGCCGGTCACCGGTGGGGCCGACTGGATTTGCACGCGGCCCGACCATTGGATTTACCGGGACACCCGCATGAAGGAGGGTGATCGCATCCCCGGACTCATCGGCTGGGAATGGCACGGAGATCCGGCGCTAATTAAGGGCCTCGAAATCGTGGCCACGGGCCCCACGCAAGACGCCCCAGGCAAGCCCAACGGCGGCGTTTACACCGCCACGACGTATCCGGGACCCAAGACGAATATCGTCTTCAACGCCGCCACTTGCTGGTGGGCCGACGGCCTCGCCGAGCCGCCGGGCTACCTGCACCCCAAGGTGTACACCGAGCCCAAGGGGCCCGATCCCCGCGTGCAGCAAATCACCCACAACGTGCTGCGCCGCATGCTGGGTCGATGAGCTCGGGGGCCACGCCCAAGGCCGAGCTCAAGGCCGCCCTCGTACAGAAGGCCATTGAGCTCGGCTTCGACGCCTGCCGGGTGACCTCGGCCGAACCACCGGCCTCCGCCCCGGACTTCGAGCGGGCGTTGGACGAGGGGCGTCATGCCGAAATGGCCTGGCTAGCCAAGGCTCCGGAGAAGCGGGCGGATCTTTCGCGGGTCCTGCCCGGGATTCGCAGCGTGGTCACTTTGGCGATTAGCTATCATCGGCCGGCCGAGCAGGAGGTTTCGGGGCCCGCGGGCTCCGAGGTTGTGGGCTTAAACCGGGCGCCCAGCGGCCCGGCCGGTGTCAATCCCGACCCCGAGATGGCCGGTCCTTTGTATCCCTCTCTGTCCGGGGTCGTCGCCCGCTACGCGCAGCATCCCGACTACCACGATCTGCTCAAAGAACCCTTGCGAGCCCTGACGGAGTTTCTCGACACCGAGGCCCGCGTGACGCAGCGCTCGCTGTGGTACGTCGACACCGGGCCCATCCTGGAGCGCGATCTGGCCCAACGCGCGGGCATCGGCTTTGTCGGAAAGCACACCAACCTGATCTCCCGGAGTCTGGGCAATTGGTTCCTCTTGGCGGAGATTCTGACGACGGCCGATCTGGAGCCCGATGCGCCCGAGCACAACCGCTGCGGATCCTGCACCCGCTGCATGAGCGCCTGCCCGACGGGGGCCCTGCCCGCGCCCTTCACGCTAGATGCCCGGCGGTGTATTTCGTACCTCACCATCGAGCATCGGGGTTCCATTCCAGAAGACCTGCGCCCCGCGATCGGCACACGCATCTTCGGCTGCGACGACTGCCTGGCCGCCTGTCCTTGGAACCGCTTTGCGCGCGCCGGAGCGATCTTGCGCGAACACCATCGAGCCGATCTGACCCAACCCGATTTGCTTGAACTGCTGTCCCTCGACGAAGCGACGTTCAAATTGCGCTTCGCGGGCACGCCCCTGCTGCGGACCAAGCGGCGCGGGCTACTACGCAATGTGTGCGTCGCCCTGGGCAATGTCGGAGACCCTCGAGCGATCCCGGCCTTGACGCAGGCGGCCCAAGATCCCGAGCCCCTCATTGCCGAACACGCGGCCTGGGCGCTCCGCCAGATCAGATCAGCCTCACCCGCTCCCGGCATTGGGCGATGATCCCCCGGATTCAGGGGAGCATTCGGGGCACCCCGCTGCTTCCCTTTTGCAGGCCAATTCCCGAGGCTCTCGAGTTCAATGAGTTCCGCACCGGTCCTCGACATCACGAACCTAACCATTCTCCGCGACCGTGTCCCCATCCTCACCGACCTGTCTTGGCGGGTGATGCCCGGCGAGCATTGGGCGCTCTTGGGAGGCAATGGCTCGGGTAAGACCAGTTTGTTGTCGGCGCTGGCGGGTTACCTGATGCCCACACGCGGCGACATCGCTCTGCTCGGTGAACAGTACGGCCAGGCCGACTGGAGGGAGCTTCGGATGAAGCTGGGGATCGTCAGTTCGTCGGTGCGGCAGATGATGAACGACACTGAGCCCGCCCTCGACACCGTGGTCAGCGGCCGCTACGCGATCATCGATTACTGGGGAACCCCCAAGCGGTCCGACGCCGCGAAAGCGCGCGAACTAATGGAGTCGATGGAAATCGGCCACTTGGCTCGTCGCCCCTGGGCTGTGCTTTCACAGGGCGAACGTCAACGGGTGCTCATCGCGCGGGCCATGATGTCGGACGCCCGACTCCTAATCCTCGATGAACCGTGCACCGGGTTGGACCCTGTGGCCCGAGAGCTGTTCCTAGAATTTCTGAACCGTCTTTCACGCCGGCCCAATGCCCCGACGCTGGTGCTCGTGACCCACCACGTCGAGGAAATCACTCCGATCTTCAGCCACGCCCTACTGCTTCGGGGCGGCACTGTGCTGACCTGCGGCCCCATCGGCCGGTCGCTCACCAGCGGGTCGCTGAGTCGGCTTTTTGACCACCCGGTTCGGCTGACTCGGAGCGGAGGCCGGCTTTCCCTGCGGGTGAGCCTTAGCCCGGACCGGGCCTCCTGATTTTTCCACGGGAGATTCTGCTGCGCTCACGGGCCGACGGGGGCGATTCCTAAATTCTTCCGGAACCAGCAGAGGATCATAGCCATAGCGGCGGCAGAACCCCTCTGTCGGCGCGATAATGAGCGTCGGCCTTCGCAGGAACGGATCCGGGTATTCTAAGCGGAAGGCCCGCAGCGCCAGTCCGTGGAAGTCCTTACGGCCGTAGAGAATATCGCCAGCGACCGGGCATCCGGCATGCGCCAAGTGCAGTCGGATCTGATGGGTCCGTCCTGTGATCGGCAACGCCAACACCAGCGCCCTACCCTCGCGAGAGCCCAGCACCCGGAAGCCTGTCTCAGCCGGCTTTCCTTCAGGACCATGATCTACCCGGTGCTTGCCATGCTCGACCAGATCGGGCCCCAGTGGCTCTCGACACACCCATTCACCCAAGCTAGGAACGCCGTCGGTCACCGCCAAGTAGGCTTTTTTGACAGTCCGCTCGGCGAAAACCCGCGACAACGCAGGCATGGCACCTTGGCTCTTGGAGAACAGTAGAACCCCGGTGGTCGGCGCATCCAAACGATGCACAAAGCGTAGGAACTTCAGGTTCCGGGATCGAGCCCACCAATCTCCCGCCTCGATGGAATCAACCAAAGCCCGATGAAGACTACGGTCGACATGATCACCGTCATCTGGCCCCAGCATCCAGCCGGCCGGCTTATCGATAGCCAGCACCCCACGATCTTCATAGAGGATGTTAACAATCGACCCATCGTGCAGTTCAAAGCAATCCGGCTTGGCCACGGCCCATA